>CAYSMT010000403.1:0-3491 GCA_964432135.1 uncultured Acidobacteriota bacterium | reverse complement strand
CCGATGCCATGGACGACGAAGACCCGCCGATCTTGCGTGAGGTCCCCCAGCAACTCCACTAGCGCACGGTTGATGCTGCGTGCTCCAAGGGATCCACCGCTCACCAGCAGCAGGAAGGCCTCTTCGGGGATACCGAGGCGCCGCTTGACCTCCGCTCGGAGCGGAGACGACTCGAGATACTCGCTTCGCACGGGGTAACCCGTCGCGACACAGCGATTGTTCCAGATGTAGTAAGCCGTCTCCTTGAAGTTGATCAGAACGACATCGGCAAAGAGCGAAGCGAACTTATTCAGCAGGCCCGGGACGAGATTCTGCTCGTCCACCACGATCCGCAACCGCAAAAAAGGCTTAAGCAAAAAAGCGGCCAGAATGACGGGAGCCGAGACATAGCCGCCAGCGGCCACGACGATAGCCGGCCGGTAACGCAGTAGATGCACAGCGGCTACGACAGCCCCGCGCAAGATGATCGCGAGCGCGAGAAACCTCTGCAATATCGAACCCTCGGCAAAGGGTGCCGAGGGGAGGAAACGCAGTGGAATTCCTTGACGGGGAACGATCTGCTCCTCGGCACGACCCCGCACACCAAGGTAGAGCGCATCGGAAGCGAGACCCACCTTCTCAAGCATGCGATAGATCGCGAGGCAAGGATAGACATGGCCACCAGTACCCCCACCGGTGAGCACCACCCGCCGCGATGGCGGTCTCTCGGTCACGCTCTCTCGTTTGCCATCGGGCCGGTTATTCTCCTTTGGCCGAATTATCCGCGAAAGGCGCGCGCCAGGTCCAGCGCACATCGGGCAGCCGGTGGCGAGCGGCCCGTTGATCTCAGCCGCCGCGTTCTGAGAGGAGCTGAGCGTAAGCTGTCAAGGGCGACCGACCGGCCGCCCGGAAAGTGCTAGCCTCAGCTGGAGCGGTAGGGCGCCGCCCCACCGCCGTGATCCGTGCGATCGATAACGTCGACGATCTCGGGCACCGCCTGGCGGATAGCCGTCTTGACACCCTCGTTGAGTGTCACGGAAGCATCCGAGCATCCCTGGCAACCACCTCCGAGCTGGACATAGGCGATGTTGTCTGAGACTTCGACGAGCTCGATCCAGCCACCGTGCTGAGCGAGGGCCGGGACAACGCGTTCATCGAGCACCTTCTGGACCTTCGCCGCAAGAGGGTCGTCCCACTTCGGCTCGGCGTTGGGATTGTTGATCTGAAAACCTGACTGGCCATCGGCCTCAACAAAGTCGATCTCGGTACCGTTCATCCACTCATCCGACTGGACGTCAAGCCAAACGGAGAAGCCGTCGGCGTCGATCTTGCGGTCGTCATCAACAATGTCGTCATCGCTGGCAAGCTGAAGACCATAGCGGAAGGTGTAGTTGCCGAGCTTCGCTGCCCGGACCCGCAGGCCCCGGCAATCGTCATCGGCATCGGCAAGGATTTCCTTGATCTTCGTAGCAGCGGTTGCGGTGAAGGTGATCATCGAGCGAACCTTTCCTTTTGGTGGGGGATCCTGGGCTATGTCAAAGCGCCATGATGCGAGGCCCAAGTCTAGCCGATATCACCAATGCTGCTACCTTAGAAGCGTGAGCAAGCTTTCCAAGCCGAGACGATCGGCGCCGACCACGACGATCTTCCGCCGGGGGGCTAACCCCCTTCAGCGCCGCATCTCCTGGCGGCGTCGGTGGCACCCCCTCTGGGCGTTGCCAGTGCTTCTTGCCGCCAGTCTCGGGGTACTGGCGGGAGTGCATACACCGAAAATCCGCGGGCGATGGGTCGAGCTCCAGGAAGCGCACTTCCAGCTCTTCAGCAACGCGGATCCGGCCGAGACGGAACACTTTGCTCAGCGCCTCGTGCGCTTCCGCCAGGTCTTCTCCCAGCTCCTGCCTGGCTTCCAGCAACCTTCGACAAAAAGCACACGCATCTATCTCTTCCGCCGGGCCTCCTCCTTCAAGCACTTCGCCAATCTCCTCGGAGCCCCGGGCAAGATCGACGCCCTCTTCGTGGCCACGAAGCCTGTGAACTTCATCCTTGTCTTGATGGACAAGCACAGTGACTCGGCTGGGCTGCTCTATCACGAATACCTTCACGAGGTCGTCGCCGAAACCGCGTCGGACATCCCGCTGTGGCTCAACGAAGGTCTGGCTGAGTTCTTCTCCACTTTCTGGAGCAACGGCAGCCAAGCCGAGGTCGGGTTGGCCAACCCGGACTACCTCTACTTGCTGCGCAGCGAGCCGCGGCTCGATTTCCGCCACCTTCTCTCCGTCGCACCGCGATCCCCGGACTACCGCGAGCCTGGTCCCAAGTCGCTCTTCCATGCCCAGTCCTGGCTTCTGGTGCACTACCTGATCACCTCCGGCATCGATCTGCGCACGGTCATTCCAGCCTATCGCGAGCACATCGTCGCGGGAATGGAACCTGCGGCGGCCTTCGCGATGGCACTATCGACCGACGAAACCGGTCTAGCGCGTGCACTCGTCGCTCATCTCGCGCTCAAGCCTCTCCCGTCGCTCAAGATCCACATCAAAGGAGCCGGGAGGACGCAGATCGGAAACACCCGCCCCATGGCGCGCGAAGAGATCTTCTTTCGCTTCGGAGAACTGCTCTCCATCGCAGCACGCCATCGGGCGCCGGAAGCCGAAGCCTATCTTCATGCCGCCCTCGCGACCAACCCCAATCACGAGCCGGCGCTTGCGGCCCTCGCGGCCCTATTGACGCGCGAAGGACGCGGAGAGGAAGCGCGGGCCATCCTTGCCAGAGCCCGTACCCAAGCGCCCGACGACCCATCGCTGCTCTACCTCGAGGGCAACCGCCTGCTCCAGCCTTTCCTGGCGCAGCTCGCTAACAAGTCGCCATCCAGGGAGCACTGTCCCGAAGCCGTGCGTCAAGCCCGGGAAGCCTATTTTCAGGCTGTGACCCTGCAACCAGAGGCCCGGGAAGCCTATGCGGGCATAGCAAGAAGCTGCTTGTTCGGCCCTCCGGACGACCCGATCTGTGCGCAAGAGTTTGGCATAGCCCGGCATCGTTTCCCGGGAGATGGCGAGATAGCCTACCTCCACATGCGTTTCCTTCTGCGACAGGGCCGCCGAGACGACGCACGCGAGCGGCTCGATGAGTTGCGGAGAGCGGCGCCGGCGAGCCCATGGATCGCGCGGGGAGAGAAGATCTTGGCGACATCTCAGCAAGAAGGGACTTTGCTGGGGCCCGCCAGATCAGCGCTCGGTGGCCGCGAACTGCTTGCGGATCGCCTCCGCCTCGGGCGAGTCCGGCCTGAGCTCGACGAACCTCTGAAGGTCTGAAAGCGCAGCTTTGATCCCGTCACGCTTGTAGCGAGCGAAGCCCCGAAGTCGCCAGGCCCCGGCGTTATCGGGCTTCCGCGCCAGCAGAGCACTGGTCACAGCCTCCGTCTCATCGAAACGACCCGCCCGGAAAAAACGCACGGCAACGTTGAACAGGGCCGCGTCGAGTTCCGCGTGGGCTTCGGGGGCCGCCTCCAGTAC
>CAYSMT010000402.1:0-3497 GCA_964432135.1 uncultured Acidobacteriota bacterium | reverse complement strand
ATCCCTAACGCAGCCACGGGGTTGCGGGAAGGCCCGCACCGTTGAGGGCTCACATCACAAGACTATGGAGCGAACCCGGGAGGAGAGCAATCTCGAAGCTGTGGAACACCGTCCACCGTTTCCATCTCGAGCTTCGAACGCGCCGTTGACTTTACGGGGCCGATCGCGATAGCCTCAAATTCAATGGTTCACCGCAATCGAGGATCTCACAACCTCTCACCTCGATGCTCCCCCCAGCGAGGACGGTTGCTTTGTCGGGCGCACGCTGAGCGTTGCGCCGAGCGGACCCGTGCCCGACGCGTCGGCACGCCACGGCCGGGATGAAAGGAGGGCTGCTGTGGGCGTGATCGTTGCGCTGGTCAATCAGAAGGGCGGCTGTGCCAAGACCACGACCGCGATTCATTTCTCTCTCGCACTCGCCGCAAGGAACTACCGGGTGTTGCTCGTCGACCTCGACCCCCAAGGTCACGCTACTGTCGGCCTCGGCGTCAGCGCCAGCGAGGAGCAACCCTCCCTCTCGGAGGTGCTCTTCCACACTCCCTTGACCGGTGTCGGGCCGACGATTGAGCAGGCGGTTGTCGCAGCCCGCCGGGGCCTGGACCTCGTCCCCTCGAACCTCGGATTGGCCGCTATCGAGCCCCGCCTGGCCAGCGTACCGGGACGCGAGGAGCGCCTCTCCGAGCACCTCGCGGAGCTCGTGACGGGATGGGATGTCATCTTCCTCGACTGTCCGCCGAATCTCGGCCTGCTGACGATCAACGCGCTCGTCGCGGCGCGCGAGGCGCTGATCCCCTTCGAGCCCTCACCCTTCGCACTTCAGGGCGCTGAACGCGTCCTCGAGACCCTCGAGATCGTGAAGGAACAGACCGGACACAAGATCGTGCCACGCCTGCTTCCCGTGATGGTCGCCGCGCGAGACCGCTACGCGCAGCTCGCCCTGGCGCAGATGCGCGACGCCCACCCTGGCATGCTGATCCCGGCGCCGATCCGGCGAAGCATTCTCTTCGCACGAAGCGCGGCCTGCGGAAAGGGGATCGGCGAGATCGCCCCACGGGCCCGAGCCTGGCGCGACTACCAGGAAGCCGCTGCAACGACGGCAGCCATGTGGGAGGACGCACGGGCGTTGCTGAGGCCCCGCTTCGCTGGCCTGTGCGTTGTCGAGGGCGGCGTCAGCTTCACCCATCCGGATCTCCGCCCCGACGAGATTCGACTCGCCGGCGAGTTCAACGGCTGGGTTCCCGACGGAGGTGTCGAGACGATCCAGGGCGAGAAGGGTCGCTGGCGCAAGTTCCTCGCCGTGGAACCGGGACGCTATGAATACAAGTTCGTCTTCGAAGAAAAATGGATGCCAGATCCAGGCAACCCACGGCGCATCAGGAATAACCACGGAACGCACAACTCTCTGATCGACGTCTCTTCGCACCCGCCGGACCCGCGGCGCGGACCGGGACGGCACGCGCCCGATCCGTGAGCTCACACCGGCGCCAACGTGAAGATCTGCGCGAGATCGCGAAGCAGCTCTTCACCAACGCAGCGGCGTCCTCCTCCACGCGCTCGCCGGATTTTCGTGCGCACACTTCGCAGAGCGATCTTGTCGCGCTGTGGGATTGCGGTGATCCGGCCGATGCGGCCCACCTCGCGACGGCGATCTGCGCGACACCGTGGGGTGGGAGGCGGCTACGCGCGGTGTTTGCCGACACCTGCTTCGCCCCGATGATGCCCCGTTTATGTCTGCCGGATGGTGATGCCGAAGAGCGCTACGCGCACCTTCGGACTCTCGAGAAGAGCTCGCCACATCTATTGTTGATCCACCAAGCTCGGGACAGCCGTCTCGCACGCGTCATTGCCCTGTGCGCAAGCCGGCATCTCCTCCTACTCGGGGCCCCACCAGCCTCCCCAACCGGCATGAGCGGGCTCATCCGCTGCCTTGAGGAGGGCTCTCTCGACGAGCCGATTGGAGCCCTCGACGCCCAAACACGACCGGATCCGGGCCCAGCAGCTTTTCCCTCCTCTGCGTTCACGCAACGATGTGAACGTCTGGGTCGCTGGCGCCCCGGAGAGACCCTCCCCCTATCGCTCGAGGAGTTCCTCGCGAGATCCGTGCCCCCGGCGCGTCCTCTCTCCTGGGCCTGGACAATGATCGACGAAACCTCGTTTCAGGAGGCCTGTGGGGCGACCTCCCAGGGCTAGACACACGCCACAAGACTGTCCTAAATTTGGGACAGCCCTACGGAGCATCCCCCGGAGATCCTGTGCCAAAATTGGGACAGTCGTGCACCGATTCAAGGACCATGCATTCAAGGCCGCGCCACCAACTTCTTTGATTCACGGCATTTATAGAAAAGTTGCTATTTCCCTCTCATGCTGGCACGCGATATGCTATACACCATCGCATAGCATGTGTCCGGCTCGATGGAGATCCCGTCGCCCCGAGGGGGATTTCATCGCAGCCGGGCCAAGGGCTTTCGAGAAGCGGCGCCGCGCGCTATGTTGAGCCGTCAGATACCGGCACACACGAGATAGACCCAGTTTGCCACGAGCGCGCCCACGGCGAGCAGGGCCATGAAACCACGCGCCCAACGGCCTGGCACCCGAACCCTCAAACGTCTCCAACCCGCCAACCAGCTCAACGCAGCGATAGGCCCGTAGCCCAGCACGAGCAGCAACCCTCCGATAAAGAGCGGGTTCAAGGCCAGCGCCTCCAGCAGCCGGCCAGAAGACAGCGCGATCACACCCCGGGTCAAGCCACAGCTCATGCAGGGCTGCCCCGTGAGCTGATGGAAACGACATCTTCCAAGCCAGCCCAACATCATCTCCAAGGGCAGCAGCAGCAGCGCTGCGAGTACGATGAGCGCCACCAATCCAAAGAAGATCTCGAGATCCGCGGAGGGATCTTTGGCTGAGACGAGAACAAGACGTATTGACCACCGGCCGTCTTTGGGCGCCGGAGTCGGCTGGGATGGGGATCGAAGCATAGGCATCGGAGGGATGATAGCCTCCGTAAACGAGAAGGTCCGGCGGCAGCGGTCACCGCTGCGCCTCGGCGCAGGCCATGTAGCGTAGGAGGAAGACGAGAACGTTGAGAGGACGCCTGCGTGACGACATCGACGTCGTCTTCGAACGAGACCCAGCGGCGCGCAAGCTCATCGAGGTCGCGTTATGTACGCCCGGGCTGCACGCTCTGTGGGGATACCGTCTCTCCCATGCCCTGTGGCGCCGCGACTTCGTCGTTCTTGCGCGTATCGTCTCGCATACGATACGCCTGCTCAGCGGCATCGAGATCCATCCAGGAGCAACCATCGGGCCACGTCTATTCATCGACCACGGAGCCGGCGTCGTCATCGGCGAGACGGCGCAAATCGGCGGAAACTGCGTGATATATCAAGGCGTCACTCTTGGCGGTGTCAGCCTGAACAAGGGCAAGCGTCACCCGACTCTGGGAAACCACGTCGTCGTCGGCGCCGGCGCGAAGCTACTCGGTCCGATTCATATTGGCC
>CAYSMT010000401.1:0-3523 GCA_964432135.1 uncultured Acidobacteriota bacterium | reverse complement strand
CCTGATGGCCGTCACTGCGGCAGGGGGAACGACCGACAGGGCCAACGAGTCCAAGGTCTGGGTCAAGCGCGAGCTGGAACGTGGCGGCAAGCAGATCTTCAAGGTAAATCTGAAGCGGATCATGCGGGGCAAGGCCGAGGACATCCTGCTGCAAAAGGACGACGTCGTTATCGTTCGCGAGTCGTTCTTCTGATCCGGCGAAGTTTCGAGCTGGCCGCGAGACCTGCCAGATCCGTGGGTAAGGGCGAATCAATCCGGCCTCCTGCGGAGCGATGTAGCGCGCACGACGGAGAGAGAAGATGACCACCGAGGACAAACAGACGCAGGAATTCCATCTCCGCGAGTACTGGCAGGTGCTCGTGCGCCGGCGCTACATCGTCTACACCTGTGTACTTGTCACGACTCTGGCAGCCGCCATCGCTAGCCTGATCGCCACGCCGGTCTACCGCGCTACGGCCAGGCTGTCGATCGAGCGCACAGGCGTCCGCCTCGTTCGCCAAAGCCTGACCTCCTCGGAACCAAGTTGGCTTGACTATCAGAACTTCTACAACACTCAGTACCAGGTGCTCGCTTCGAACGCCGTCATGAAGCGCGCCGTAGAGAATCTCGACTTGCCCAACCGCGACGTTTTCAACGACAAGGATGATGGAGAGCAAAACGCGCTGCTGGCTCGCATCGCCGAGATCAAGCGTTCGGCGATGAAGGCCGTCTCGCGAGCTCCCGAGCTACCCATCATCCCGGAAGGTTCGCTTCGACCTTACATTGAGCGCCTCCAGGGCATCGTAGAGGTCGCGCCGGTGCGCGATAGTCAGCTCGTCGACATCTCGGTGACTCACCCAGATCCTGCCTTCGCCGCAGAAGCGGCGAACGCCATTTGCGACGCGTACAAGGAGTTCATGCTCTCGGCAAAGCTCGATCTCGCCCAGGACTCCAAGAAGTTTTTCCTCGAACGAGTCACCGAGCTACGCAAAGAAGTCGCGCAGCTCGAAAAGGACGTCGCCGACTACGCCATCCATCACAACATCGTGCTCGGTAACAGCAAGAATGCAGCCCAAGAGGCGCTCAACGACCTGCGTCAAGGCCTGACCGAGGCGACAGCCAAAACAGCCGAAAAAGAGGCCATCCTCACCGGCAAGCAGTCGGCCCCACCCGCTGCCCTTCCTGAAGTCAGGCAGAACGCATCGATTCAGAGCCTGAATGACAAAGTGAATGTCCTCACAGGCCAGTACTCGCGACAAAAGGCGACCCTCGGCGAGAACTACCCCTCGGTGCGTGAGATCAAGGCCGACCTTGACGCTGCGCGCACGCAGCTCGAAGCCGAGACCTTGCGTATCGCGCGACACGTGATCGATTCTGCCAAAGCCGACTTACGTGAGGCACGTCGCAACGAGGAAAACCTCGCAACGCTCTACGACAGACAACGCCGTCGTGTGGACGAGCAGCAGACCGGTCTGACCGAATACGAGACACTGCGCGCTCTCGCCAAGCGCAAGCGTGAAACGCTCAACGACATGCTCGGCCGACAAAATGACATGGAGATCTCCGCCAATCTCGGCGAAGCAACCCATAACATCCGTCTCGTCGATGAGGCTCTTCCACCGCGCATCATCTTCCGACCGAAAAAAAAGCTCAACATCATGCTCGGCTTCCTCTTCGGGCTCTTCCTCGGCATCGGGGCTGCGATCCTGATGGAGTACATCGACAACACGCTCAAGACCCCCGAGGATGTCCGCAACGTCCTCGGCGTGAGCGTGCTCGGGCTGGTCCCAGAAGCCGACAGCGTCTCCTCGGGGCGCGGCAAGAGGCGCCGCCATAGCGGTGAGGCCCGCTCTCCAGCCACGGATCCCGCGCTAATCACGGCAAAGACTCCCATGAGCCCGATCGCGGAGTCCTATCGAGAGCTGCGCACGGCGCTGCTGTTGACGACGCCGGGGCATCCACCTCGGGATATCGCCGTGACCTCCTGCCAGCCGAGCGAGGGGAAAACAACGACGGCGATCAACCTCGCGACCGCGCTGACCCAGCTCGGCAAACACGTCCTCATCGTCGACTCCGACCTGAGGCGGCCGCGCTGTCATCACGTCCTCAAGATCTCGGCCAGCCGCGGTATGAGCAACTACCTCAGTGGACAAGCGATGATCGACGACTTGTACCACGCGACGGCCATCGATAAGCTCTCCTTGCTGCCTGCTGGGCCAATTCCCCCGAACCCCGCGGAGCTGCTCGACTCATCGCGCTACCTCGAGTTTCTGCGGGATCTGCGCGGCCTCAAGAATTTTGACCACGTCATCTTCGACACACCGCCGATCCTCTCCGTCGTCGACCCGCTGCTCGTATCGCGACATACCGAGGGACTGGTGCTCGTCATCCGCTCCGCCTTCACTTCCCGCGAGGCCGGACGACTCGGGCTCGAAAAGCTCAAGGCGGGACGGGTCAACCTGCTGGGCATCGTGCTCAATGCCGTCCAATCCGATCATGTGCCCTACCAGTATCGCTACTATCGCTATGGCTATTCCCAGGACTCGAAATCCCGACAGAAGAAGGGCCAGATCGCTTCCTGAACCTAAGAATCAACTCGGCAATGGCATCCGCCTTGTGCGCGGAGCGCTGTGTCTATACCGCGCGAAGAACGCTACCAGATGGGGCGAGATGAGATGTTTCGGTGTAACCTGCGGATTCTCACATCGCCCGAGGAGAGCGTGATGACGCGCGCCCTTTTGAACTCTTTGTGTGTACTGCTGTTGTGCGGGGCGCTTGCCGCGGGCGACCCCCTCCTCGCTCAACAGCCGGCGCCCAAGATCATCATGGCCGGGGGCTCCTCCGGTTTGACGGGTGTTACCTACGACGCCGCTGGTGACGGCCTCGCGGGCGTCACCGTGGTTGTCTCCGCCCTCGAGGACGCCAGCGCAGGCCGAGAGGTTGTGACCGATACCGAAGGTCAATTTCGGATCGAAGGCCTGCCCTTCGGCTACTACCGCCTCTCTTTCAAGTACGGCTCTCAAGCCTACCCCGCGAATCGCGTCGTCCGCCTCTCCCCAGGAAAACTGTCCAAGGCGAGCTTCCGACTCGGAGCGATCGAGCCGGAAGACGAACTCCTCGGCATCACGACGGGCAAGATGGACGAGTTGCTCGAGCTGCCGGTTGGCGGCGTCGCGCGACTCATCGTCCGCAGTGGGCCCAAGGGCCTCGCTTGGTTCCGTACCGGCAAGGGAGTCGCCACCCTCGTTGGGGGAGGCTCGCTGATCGTCGCCGGCTTGATCGCTCTCTCGGACAACAGCAGCGACGAACCCGCAGTCAGCCCTTCAAGCCCCTGATTGACAATAGGTTGAGAACAGTTTTACACGGCATCGAAGCCTCCGGAACGCGAAAACGACGACGAAGTTGAGGGTTTTCGAAACTGTTCGCTTTATCCCCCTTGATCCTTGGGGGTCTATGCATTAGCTTTACTCATCGACGCTACGACTGTGTACGGGGCTCCCCCCGGAGAGGGTCTCGGGCGCCCGCGGAAGGCGCTGCGCGACCA
>CAYSMT010000400.1:0-3523 GCA_964432135.1 uncultured Acidobacteriota bacterium | reverse complement strand
GCGAGCTGCCGAACCAGCGCCGGCGGGATGCCCGGGCCAGCGGCGGTGACGACGATGCCCTGAAAGGGGGCCATCGCGGCCCAACCGTAGGTCCCGTCGAAGTGCTTGACCGTCGCTCCCAGATAGCCAAGCTCACGCAAGCGCTGCGCGGCAGAACGCGCCAGCTCGGCATGGCGCTCGACGGTGAAAACGATCAGGCCCATCTCGACCAACACGGCCGCCTGATAACCACAACCCGTCCCGATCTCGAGCACGCGCGATCCGGGTGCAGCCCGGAGCAGCTCGGCGAGGCGGGCAACGGTCCAGGGCTGACTGATCGTCTGGCCCTGGCCAATCGGCAGCCGCGCCTCAGCGTAGGCTTGCCCGGCGAGGGCTTCGGGCACGAAGCGCTCGCGCTCGACCCGACCCATCGCGGCAAGGACACGCTCGTCGCGGATACCTTGCCCTTTGAGGCTCTGAACCATCTGGGCCCGGGCGCGTTCACCGCCACGTGATCGGATCACAACGTCCGCCTTTGAACCGTCTCAAGACCCCAGGCCCGCAACGTGGCCGGGGCCAGCTCGGCTGTCTGGTCGATCCGCAGCGGAGTGATCGAAACGTAGCCCTCTTGGATGGCACGGTGGTCGGCTTCGGGATCATCCCGCCAGCTACCCGGTCCGAGTCCATCCCAGACGTACTCGCGTCCTGGTTCCTTACATGTGATGAGTTCCGCGCGAGCGGCGCGCCAGCCCTGTCGCGTCACCCGTTGGCCCTTCGGCCGAGGAGGCACGTTCAGGTTGAGAAAGACATCACACGGGCCCGGCGCATCGAGCAAGCGCGCACCAATGGAACAAGCGACGCGAGCCGCCTCCTCGATCTCGTCCCGACTAGCCTCGCGATGTACCGAGACCGCCAGCGCTCTCGCGCCGAGAATCCGACCCTCCATCGCCGCCGCCACGGTCCCCGAAGTACTAACATCCTCGGCGAGGTTGTAGCCTGCGTTGATTCCGGAAAGCACGAGGTCAGGAGCGCTGCCGCACAGCGCAAAAAAAGCGAGGTTGACACAATCGACCGGCGTGCCCTCCACAGCGAAACAACGCGCTTCGATCGAATACACGTGCACAGATCGTCCCAGCGAAAGCGCGTGAGAGGCACCGGAGTGCTCCTCGGCGGGAACCACGACATACACCTCACCAAGGGCGGCAGCCGCCAACGCGAGCAGATGGAGGCTCTCGGCACGAACACCGTCATCGTTGGTGACGAGGATCCGGGGCTGAGAGGTGAACATCGCGGGCGAGGGCTCCTTGGAAGCGCTGGCGGGGACGTCGCAGAGTAGAGGCGCCCCCCTCCCCCGTCAATAGCGTTGGCACACGCCCGGGGAAGCGGTGTAAGTTCTTGGGGTCTTCATTTCCGGAGGGATCCGACGCTGTGCCCTCGATGCCCCGACAGCCTGGCGCTGATGCGCCCGTCGTGCCACCGATCCTGCGCTGTTGCGGCTACCGCCCGCGCTCGGGCGGGCCGTGGGTCGGCTACTGCCTCGAGCTCCATCTACGCGCCGAAGGAAGGGACTGGGACGAGTTGCTCGAGAAGCTGATCCTCGCCGCGACCCTCCATCTCGGAGGCATCCGCAAGACCCCTGGTGCGCAGGTGCCCGGGAAGGCGCCCTTCCGCATGCGTCTGTGCTATGCCTACATCGCGATGCTGCACTTCATCCGACCCCATGGACCCCGCTGCCTCGCCGACCTCTCCTCCGCTTTGCTACTGGCCTGACTCCAGCACGCTCCCCTTAGACCGGCATGCAGCCTCAACGACCCCCCTTCAAGGTGGCGTGAAGAATGTTAACGCGAGCTCCTCGTGAGCAGAGCCCTCCGTCAGGGTTTCCTTTTGTTCATATCGTCTCACTAAAACAACTGACAACCATCTTTCGCCAGAAAGCAACCTTCTTCGCTCCACCTGGTGAAGCTTGACCTTTTTCTCCGGTTTCGTACCCTGGACCCATGAAGATCTCGCTACTCGAAGAGTACGGGCTTCGCTGCCTCGCTCAGCTCGCGAGCGGTCCGGGCAAGATGACCATCGCGCAAATCGCAAGAGAGCAAGGCTTAAGCGAGGAGAACACAGCGAAGGTCATGGCGAGGCTGCGCGCTCTGGGCTTCGTGGCGAGCTTGCGTGGCAAGGGGGGGGGCTACTTGCTCGCCCGACCGGCCGCGCAGATTTCACTCGCCGAAGTCGTTGAGAAGATCAGTGGTTGCCTGTTTGAGATCGAACGCTGCCACACGGAATCCTGTACTCACCGCAACGGCTGCGCCCTACGGCCCGTTTGGACTCAGCTCGAGATCCTCGTGCATGACTTCCTCGACGCGCTATCGATCGCCGATCTGACCGCAAAGGAGGCTCACGTGGCCATCACCGTAGGGCGACGACTCGCGGAGAACGACACGCTGCGTCTGGCCGCACTGTCTCGAGCGCGAAGCTCGTCCGTCGCGAACCCTTCCCGCGATTGAGGGGTCAATGAGCGTGAGAACTTCGCGGAACCTTGCCGGCCATACCTCTCAGAGGCCCTGACCTCCACCACTGGCCTGCGCGGTGTCACCATCTGTCGATGAACGCTCCACACCGGCCGCCGCCCTACCTTCGGCGTATCCTTATGGCGGGAGTCGCGGAGCGGAAGCGATGAGTGAGCAATGGAGGGCCGACCCGCCGCCAGCGTCGATCACAGGGCGCCCCCGGGTCGGATGGACGACGCACCTACGCGAGGCGACCCGCGTGCTGCGCCGTCTCGTCGCCCTCGGGGGAATCGACGACCTTCAGGCGCAACACTGCGAGCAGCTCCTCACGACCGCGGTGCCGGACCCGGAGCGCTGGGTGCTTTTTTCGGTCGACCTCCAGGCGCCCCGCGACGCGAGTCTCGCCGAACTCTCCTTCTGGATTTCCCGTCTGCAGGAGCTGGCAAGCGCAGAAGAGAATGAAGAATCCTCCTCCGAAGCGCACCTCGACTCAAGCAACGAGACACACTTGAGGAGTTGGCTAAACGGACTCTCCGCCGCCGTGAGAGAGGTCTGGCCCGAGATCGCACTGAGCCAAGCCCAATCGACGCGGCGCCAGCTCCTCGAAGAGCTTCTCATTCCTCACGGCGGAGACCAGGAACGCGCCTTCAGGCGTGAACGCTTTCTTGCTGTCATCGACAGTGTTGCCGCCGAAATTGGCGGCAACATCCGCCGGCCGGAGGATTGCGCAGCGACCATAGCCGCGGGGCTACTCGAGCTTTCTCCGGCCTTCGTACGCGAGGTCTTCTTCTCAGATCCTTTGTGCCGCGAGGCACCGCTGACGGACTTCCGCTCTCCCGAGTAGCTTGTAGCGGCAACCGCGAGCTCAAACAAGCCGCGCAGGATCATCCCTTGCGCGAAGAAGACGCCCGATGAGCAAGAGCATCCCAGCGCAAGCCAAGGCCACTGCGAGAATCAGCAAGAGGTGTTCCGTCCCAGAGCCGGCAGCCTCCGAAGCCTCGGCCAGCACGACACGGGCCATCTGGGCGGGGTGCGTGTCA
>CAYSMT010000399.1:0-3528 GCA_964432135.1 uncultured Acidobacteriota bacterium | reverse complement strand
ATCTCGTCGCATGCCTGACGAGGTGGCTCGTCAAAGCCGGCATCCCTGCGCGGCAGATCCTCGTTTGGGACCGCTCCGATCGAGAGCTGCGCGCAGCGGGCTTCCGCATCGTGCGGCAGGGCTCCGGCGTGCGTTGCTTCGGCACGGGAAAAGACTATGACTGGACGCCGCGGGAATGGGGCCCGGGAGGCTCCTGCTTCGCCCGGGCCCTCGTCTCGGAGGTGAGCGCGCTGATCAACCTCTGCGTGCTCAAAGACCACGATCTCGCAGGACTCAGCGCGGGACTGAAGAACTGGTATGGCGTGATCCACAACCCGAACAAATATCACAGCGACGGCTGTCATCCCTTCGTCGCCCATCTCGCGGCCCATCCGCTGATCCGCCGCAAGCATCGGCTGACCATAATTGATGCGATCTCCGCCCAGGTCCAGGGAGGCCCGGCGCGCGTGCCCGCTTGGGCCTGGCCCCTCGAAGGCATCTTCGCATCAAGAGATCCCGTCGCGCTCGACCGCGTAGCCTGGACCTGGCTCGAGGAGCGCCGCCTGGCGTTGAAGCTGCCTTCTCTCGCCCAGGAGGCCAGAGCGCCTCGCTGGATCGCCGAGGCCGCGCGCCTGGGTCTCGGCTGTGACGCGATCGAACGCATCGAGCAGGTGACGCTGTGAACGCTCCCCATCCGACACCGGCACGACGCGCTTTCCTTGCCCAGCTCGCGCGAGGCGGCTGCGCCGCCTGCCTCGCCGGTTCCGGATGGCTCGGCATGCCACTCGTCGAAGCCGAGGAGCAGCTCGCGGAGCCCAAGATCATCACACCCGCTGGCGACCGGCTCCCCTTCACACCCGCGCGATGGTGGAAGGCCACGACCAACGGCCGCGTCGAATGCGCTCTGTGCCCGCGGAGCTGCCGCGTAGCCGATCGCGAAAGGGGCGCTTGCGGCGTGCGAGAGAACCGCGACGGACGCTACTACACTCTCGTCCATTCGCGCGCTTGCTCGCTGCATCTCGATCCCATTGAAAAAAAGCCCTTCTACCACCTCCTCCCGGGCACCCAAGCCCTCTCGCTCGCCGCACCGGGCTGCAACATCGAATGCAAGTTCTGCCAAAACTGGCAGATCGCCCAGGTGCGGCCGGAGCAGCTCCACACTACTCATCTGGCGCCCAAGGAACTCGTGCGCCTCGCACGGCGGCGAGGCGCGCCGTCGATTGCCTGCACCTACACGGAACCGGTCGTCTGGGCCGAGTATGTCGACGACATCGCCGTGGCCGCAAAGACGGCGGGACTGCGCACACTGCTGGTCAGCAACGCCTACATCCAGAGCGAAGCCCTCGCTGAGCTGCTGCCTCATCTCGGCGCGATCAAGGTCGATCTCAAAGCCATGCGCGAGCGCTTCTACCGCGAGAGCTGTGCGGGAAGTCTCCAGGAGGTGCTCGACGCGTTGCGACAGATCCACAAAGCGGGGTGCTGGCTCGAGATCGTCATGCTTGTCATTCCAACTCTCAACGACAGCCGAGAAGAACTGCGCGATCTCGCACGCTTCGTGCGCGATGAGCTCTCTCCTGAGGTTCCCGTCCATTTTACGCGCTTCCATCCAGCCTACCGTCTTCAAAACCTCCCTCGCACGCCGATCACGACCCTGGAGCTGGCCCGCGAGATCGCGCTCGGTGAGGGGCTGCACTACGCCTATATCGGCAACGTGCCCGGCCACCCAGGAAACCACACCTATTGTCCGAGCTGTGGCGAGCTATTGATCCGCCGCTTGGGCCTGGCTCTCGCCGAGATGCGCCTGATCAATGGCGCCTGTCCGATCTGCTCCCACGCCATCCCCGGCCTCTGGCGCTAACGCAAGCGAGAAGAGCCAGCAGCTCGAGGCCGGTGGCGAGGAGAGCGCAAGTCACCATACCGAATCGCGGGAGGAACACGCCGACGACGAGCAGTGCCGCGAGGCTTGCGCCGAGATGATCTGCCGCCTCGAGGCGCGCAGCCGCTCCAGCGCGGCTTTTGGCGTGACCTCCGACGACCTCGGTAGCCGCGGGAAAGACGAGACCGCAAACGGCTCCTGCGGCAAAGAGCCACACCCCGTGCAACACGGCGACCGCCACACCGGAACCCTGGGGCGCCAGCGCGGAATGGGTCAACGCGAAGGCCAGCATGCCGCAATATCCCGCCGTGAGCGTGGCGACCACGAGGGGCGAAAAACGCGCCCTTCCGCCTCGCAGACCGACCCAGGCACCGAGCGCGAGACCGGCCATGAAGGCTGCCGAGACGGCACCCAGGGCACCGTAGAGAGCGCCGATCCTCAACTGGAATGAGAAGATGATGAGCAGAAAGCAGATCATGCTCGCCGCAGCCGTCACGGCGACGAGATGTAGCGCGGCGAAACCCTCACGGCGCGCGCTCGGTCGACGACGACGGAGAAGCAGCCCCACGATCAGCGCCAACGAGGGTGCCCATAAGGCGTACAACACAAAGCTCTGCGCACGACCATCGAGCGGAATCCACCTTGCCGTGAAGTCCGCCTCCCCGCTGCGTCGCGCACGTAACTGCGCGGCGAGGAGTAACGAAACGGGTCGTGCATCGCGACTCGCAGGAATGACTCGCGCCAGGTCGACGAGAGCCTCCTCGTAGGCAGCACAACGCTCCGGAGGGTAGAGCAGCCTGAAGAGCTCCGGTACGAAAAACTCCGAGTCGATGCGCCTCTCGCGGTAGCGCGCGGCGAGACGCTCCGGGTTGATCGTCACCGTGCGGTCGTCGAAACCGGCCACGAGCAGGCCCTGCACGCCTGGAACAGCGTGGACAACCGGAAAGATGGCGCTCAGCGCAGCGTAGAGGCTGCCGGCCAGTGCGGCGGCCTCGCCTTCGATGGCGTTCGGTGCCGACGGCATCGCCACGACGAAGACGCCCTGGGGCGCGAGACGCGAGGCGACGGTACGGTCGAAAGCGACGGTCGTCTCACGAGCGGAAAGCAAAGTCTCGCGAGGCGACGCGAGCTGAAGTACGAGGTCGTAGGGGACACCTCCCGCGGAAAGACGACGCCGGGGATCGTCATAGACAACGCTCACGCGCGGATCGTCGAGCGCGGCGCGATCCTCGGGCGAAAGCCGCTCGCGCAAGAGATGGAAGGCTCTGCGGTCAACAATCACCAGCTCAAACGACGCCGCGCCGTGCGCGAGAAAGAAGCGCACCATCCCCAGCGCCGACAAACCGCTGGCGAAAACGCGCCGGCAACGGGGCGCCAAGGACGCCAGGCTATGCGCAAACGGCTCGTCCTCGACCGGATCAGGGAAGGTGGCGACGTAGCGCCCTCCAAGGTAAAGCTGGGCGCCCTCGGGGCCCGCCAGTTCTACGAGCTGGAAGGGCGTTTGACGCCATTGCTGTAGCTCCAAACCGGGCATCCGAGCTTCGAGAACCCATCCCAGGCTCTCGCCCTCGAGATGACGCGCACCTCCCAACGCAACGAAGAGCACGAAGCCGATGATGAGCACGATCTGCGCAGCGTAGCGTCGGGTCAGCCCGCACCACGCCGCGGGCAGG
>CAYSMT010000398.1:0-3529 GCA_964432135.1 uncultured Acidobacteriota bacterium | reverse complement strand
GGCGGTGTCCGTGCGGCTCGTATCGCGTCGTGTCCGCTCGCCCAACTCGCCGCGGATGCCCTCTCCGAGACCCTCCCAGCGGACGAAGGCCTCGATCGCTGGCGAGAGTCTCTCGCCGAGTTCGCCGAGGGAGGGTTCCCGGGCGAGGGGATGTTCTGCCAGGAGGATGAGCCGCTGGGTGGGGGCCTCCGGTCCGGGCAGGTAGCGGCCGAGAAGCAGGCGTACCTTCAGACCGCGGCGCAGGACGAGTAGCGCGGGTCCCGGTGCGAGCCGCTGGCGGAGCGCCGCCAACTCTTGAGGGGCCAACCGCGTGCTCCAGCCAGACCACGTCACCGCCTCGCCGTTCTCCTCCCGGAGGACACTCAGGCCCGCGTTCGTGCCGAGGAGGATCCGTCGTTCATCGAGCCAGTGAAAGTCGCCTCCGGCGGGAGGGGGGTTGTTGGTTGCCGTATCGAGTCGCGCGAGCAATGTCTTCCACGTGGCGTCGATTTGCGTGCTGGCGTACGCGAGGGGACGGTCGGGGGTTGGTGGCGGCCAGAGCGCATGCAAGGCGAGGCCCGCCGCCGCCAGTATCGCAAGCAGGATCGTCCAGCGATGCCCCACGGGGCTGTGGCTCCGGAAGAGGCCGGCACCCCACACGCCGAGACCTGCCAGGGCTAAGGCTAAGCTGGCCCAGGCGGCGCCGTGGAAAGGCATCGCTCCTACAGAGAGGGCGCCCCCGGCGAGAAGGAGCGCGGCGTAGGGGCTGCGCCGCCGGCTCCGGGGCGGGGTGGAATAGGTGTCCATCGTTGGGATTATCAGGCTTTTACAGCCTGAATGCACCGCGAGCCCCGATACGATGGAGCGGACCCGATGGGTAACCCGCGGGGCCGAGACACAGAAAAGCCCGCCAGGGGGGAGGCGGGCTTGACTGCACCAAGGATGAACTAACGATCTATTCTTCAAGCCGCGTGAGCGTTTGCGGCGGGAGCCGTTTTTGAAGAGTAGGCCCCGACAGGGGTGCTGAAGGTTAGGGGGCTTTCTGGCATTGGGCTGGGCGCTGCATCGGTTGCGTGGGTCGCAACTGGGTTTCCTAGCCTCCAACAACCCCTGTCGGGTCTTTCCGCCTTCGCAGCTCGACATAGAGCAATCGATGTGCCAAGGCGACCATGAACACGCTATCGAAGCAAAACGCCCGCAGGAGAACGGCTTCGGACGATCACCCGTCCGCGTGCCGTGGGCCGCGTGTGTTGCACCCTTCCACGACCGTTGCACGATGCAACGGCAGCAACCGTTCCCGGCGTGGGGTAGAGTGTTCGCGCCGAGAGGGGAGTGGCTCGGGATGGATAGGATGGGCCCTTTGAGAATGAAGAAACAACACTCAAGACGCCAGGAGGCGAAGGAAAGGTCAGGGCCTCGACTCAGCGGCTGGCGCCGTTGGATTTTCCCCCTGTTGACGGCGCTGCTTGCGCCGTTGCTTTTCGTGGGAGCACTCGAGCTGACCCTGCGTACCGGCGGTTTCGGCTTCGATCCCGCCTTCTTTGTGGCCAACGGCACTCATGCGGAGTGGACAGCCAATGCCCGCTTTGGTTGGCGCTTCTTTCCTCGGCGAATCGCACGGGCACCGGGTGTGTTCGTTTTTCCCGAGCAGAAGGCGCCGGAGACCTTTCGCGTGTTCCTCCTTGGCGGCTCCGCAGCGCTTGGCGTGCCGCGTCCCGAGCTGTCGGTCGCCAGGATGCTCGAGGCGATGCTCGAGAGTGCGTACCCTGGACGGCGGATAGAGCTTCTCGATGTCGCGATGACCGCGATCAACTCCCACGTCGTGCGGGTCATCGCAGCCGAATGCGCCAAGCACGATCCTGATCTCTTTCTGGTCTATCTCGGCAACAACGAGGTCGTCGGGCCCTATGGCCCGGGAACCGTCTTCTTGGGAGCCGGTAAGAGTCTTGGCGCGATCCGAGCCTCGATCTGGGCTCGAGCGACGCGCACCGGCCAGCTCCTCGGTCGGCTTCGGACGGTGGGTGGAGCGGAGGCCGCCAAGCTCGTGGAGTGGAAGGGTCTGGAGATGTTTCTCGAGCATGAGGTGCCGGTGGACGACGCGCGCCTGCAGGCCGTGGCGGCACACCTGCGCGCCAACCTCGATGACATCGCGCGCGTCGCCGGCCGGGTCGGTGCGGGAGTGGTCGTTTCGACAGTGGCCGTCAATCAGGCCGACAGTCCGCCCTTCGCGTCGCGCCACCGCGAAGGGCTTGACGAGGCCTCTCTTGCGGCCTGGGAGGCGGCGTACAAGGAAGGTATCGAGGCTTATCGCGGGGGAGCCTTCAAGGTGGCGCTGGCCGCCTTCGACCGGGCGCTGGCCATCGACGATCGCCACGCGGAGCTCCTCTTTCGCAGAGGACGCACGTTGCTCGTTCTCGGGGACTATGGCCAGGCCCGGAAAGCCCTGCAGCGGGCTGTCGATCTCGATACGCTGCGTTTTCGAGCGGACAGCCAAATCAACGACCTCATCCGTACCTTCGCCGAGGCACACGGAGATGTTGATCTCGTCGATAGCGCGGCGATCTTGGCCGGCGCGCCAGAGAGCGTGCACGGGATCCTTGGGGGCGGGCTCTTCTACGAGCACGTGCACTTCAACACACGGGGAAACTACCGCCTTGCTGCGGCGCTCTTTCCCATGGTCTCGGGGCGAATCGCGAAGCGTTTTGATCTAGCCCCGGTGATGCAAGCTCCCGCGATGGCGGAGGTCGCCCGCGACCTCGTCCTGAGCCCGTGGGACGATTTTCTGGCGGCCGAGGCGATCGCATCGATGACCTCCCGGCCGCCCTTTACCGCGCAGGCGGGACATGAAGCGGCAGAGTCCGTACGGCGTGCGCAGGTAAGAGGGCTTCGCGGCCAGGCGCTCTCTCGTCTCGACGAGATTCAAGCTGGGCTGCGTGCAGCGCTCGCCGAGCACCCGGAGGATCTCGATTTGCGGGCGCGCTATGCCGAGCTGCTCTCGCGGCGGGGGTCGTCCGAGGAGGCTGCTGAACAGTGGGAATGGCTCGTCGCACGAGTGCCAAGCGTCGTGCGCTGGCACACGAGCTGGGGCTTTGAGCTGCTTGCCCAAGGCAAGACCGCTGAGGCTATCGCGCGGATGCGCACGGCACGGCAGCTCGACCCGCAAGCCGTCGTTACGCGGAACAATCTCGCTCTTGCCTTGCAGCGTTCTGGAGAGATCGGCGCGGCGCGAGATCTCTTGCGTGGCATTCTCGAGGAGGATCCAAGGAATGTGGATGCGCGGATGAACCTGGCGAAGAACTGGATGCTGGACAAGCAGCCGGAGCAGGCGCGCCGCGAGTATGAGGCCGTACTCGCGGTCGAGGCGGGGCTCGCGGAAGCCGTGTTTGGCCTAGGGACTGTTCTCGAGAGCGAGAGCAAATTCGAGGAGGCCATTGCGAAGTACCGCGAAGCCCTCGCGGTCGAACCCACTCTCGCCAAGGCGCACAACAACATCGGCTATCTGCTCGAGAAGAAGGATCAGCTTCCCGAAGCTCTCGAGGAGTACCGGGCC
>CAYSMT010000397.1:0-3532 GCA_964432135.1 uncultured Acidobacteriota bacterium | reverse complement strand
TGAACTCAGTTTCTCCCGCCAACGATAAAAAGTCCCCTGGGACAATCCCTCGCGTGCGCAGAACGCTCGCGGCGACATCCCAGAACTCTCCTGCTTGCTGAGAATTTCCTGCCACTCCTTCGACGATCGGCGCACGAGCTTATTCCGCTTCCTGCTCACAACAGCTTCCTCCTCGATAAACCCCCCAGCGAACCCTTCGCCGTGAGGAAGTCATTTCTATCTCAAGGAACGTCGCAGCGGAAGAACGCCGTTTCTTGGCCGAGTACCTCCTTTCTCCGTTTTCTCAGCTTTCACTTTCGGACCTCGTCCAGCTCGAGACATCTTTTCCTGCAACCTTTGCTCTGCAAGTTCCTCGGCAAACCGCTCGACAACCTTGACGATTCCGTCAAAAAGTTAGTTGATACCCATGGCAAAACCTCCTGCTTTTCTGTTCTCTGTCCCATACCTACCGGAGAAACAGAGAAAGTGTCGGTGGAAATTTTGTGTTCGTGGCATTTTCTCCGGCTTGGCGCCTGCTGAAAGTGACTTACCGGAAGTGGTGTCGAACTGTCGGGATTATCGAGAATTCGTTTGCACGTGATGTAGCAAATGTTATAATATCTCATTCGAAACTAATGGCTGTAACTCTGCCTGCTTGCAAAGGAAAGAGTGATGGCGATAGATGAACAGAACCTTCCTGAATTAGTGAAGGAAGTGAGAAGACAGTTGGCGCTGAGTCAGGAGGACCTGGCCCGCGAGCTGGGCGTCAGCTTCGCCACGGTGAACCGATGGGAAAACGGAAGGTCACAGCCTTCGAAGCTGGCAAGGGCGCAATTCGATAGTTATTGCACCAAGATGATCATCCCGAGTACGCTCTTGGTGCCTTCGGCGGACACTCCGACGGCAAGGTAAATGCTTTTGTTGCAGACACCTGCCTTGTCACGAATCTTCACCAGGATCGCATCAAGGTAGACAACGCAGTAGACAGATTCCAACGGCCGAACTCGCCAGGCTTTGAGTTCCTCCAGAACACCGTCGGTGACCCGAGAGATCAGGTCGGGACTCACGTCAACACCGTAATCTCCTCCAGGTGAGACCGGATGTCGCGCACGCTCATGCCCCGGGCGTACATCGCAAGGATCTTGTCGTCGAACCCGTCGAAGTGCCTCTCATGCTTCGGGATAAGCTGCGGCTCGAAGCTTCCGTGCCGATCCCGGGGGACCTTCACTTCGAACGCTCCCTGGCCACTGCGTACGGTCTTCGAACTGGTGCCATTGCGTCGGTTCCCCTGGTCCTCCGGCGGCTCTTCACCGTTCTCGTAACCCAGATGGTGGCTCATTTCAGCCTCCATGGCTCGGTTGACCAGGGCTGCCGTCAGTTCCTTCAAAAGCCCGCCTTCGCCCGTGAGGTTCTCCGGACCACCGAAGTCCTTCAGCAGCTTGTCCAAAAGCTCATCGGGGATGCGGCTCGCCTCCCGACGAGGTCGACGACGCTTGCGACGCTGATGCTGTTCTTCTGTCATCATCGGATCCTTCCTTTCTCATCCTAGGACGAGATGAAGGCCCGTACACGAAATTCCTGACACTCCCGGGAGACTCCCTCAATGAACCAACGGCGAGATGGGGGCCGTACACAAAAAATCTGACAGTCCCAAGTGATAGGCCGCTGGAACTGGCCAGCAAACTGCCTACGACTGTACAATCGAAACCGGTGGAAGTGTCAAAGTTAAAACCGGTGGTGAGAACAGAACCCACATAGCTCACTTGGATGCTGCCGCGACGGCCTCGGGCCCCACCCCCACTCCATCAGCGAACCTCCAGTCAAGAAGAAGCCCCCGCCTCTCGACGGGGGCCAGCTGAAACACTGACCGGCACATCCGCCTGCTACCCAGGAGGAACATTAGTCACGGTGGCACGGGAGTCCAACTCGGATGCAAATTCAGATAAGTGCGGAGAGGGCTACCCCGATTCACGCCGGACCGAGAAAGCGACAGAAGCATGTCAGTCCAAGGGCAAATGAGCAGCACTTCGCCGCGACTCAGCGCTTCCTTGAGCCACCTCGTGCAACTGAGCCATTGCTGCTTCTCGCTTGCCTTCTGGTGTTGCCAGCTCAGAGGCGCCAAGCTCGATCGTCCAGCCGCGGTGACGCAACCGCTCGCCTATCGATGATACTTTCGGTAAGAGACCGTCGTTTCCGCGCATATCGTAGATGTCGGCTACGAGCATAGGATCGCAGTGCGTAGCATTCCTCATCGCAAACCTGGGATTGGCTCCGCACGCTGGTCCCTCCGGTGTTTGATATGTTGCCAGCCGGTCCACGACCTCTTCAATCTCAAGCCATGTAGTTTCGAGCTCCGGGGAGTCCGGAATCGAACCAAGAAAGATCTCGGTTCTCGTTCGCTGGGCTTCATCTTTGATTGCGCGCTTCACTCGGTGAAGCCAGCGAGCGTCGCCGAGAAACCTACTCCAGAGGTGCCGTTGCACGCGGTCCAGACTCCAAGGCATATCGGGCCTAAGCGACTCAGCGTTGGCGATATGTTTCCTTGCCAGGTATTCAGTGGCGTTCGTTGCTCGATCCATCTGAAGGGCGCGAAGCACCACCCGGTTGACCTCAGGATCAAAGGACGACAACGCATCTATTCCATTGCGGAGCTCATTGCCGACGTACGCGGCTGTCGCAACTTCACCGTCGATAATCTTCTCGTGTTGAAAAATGTATGCTCTTAAGTAGCTTTCAACATCTTGTGCGGTGCCGTCATCTCCGAAAGATGCCCAGCAAGAGAGAGCCAAGACTACAACCGAAAAGAGAACACGCTCAACTTGTCGCATTATCTGCCTCCACAGTAACGACCTAGAAAATGGCAGGACTATCTAGACCGACGGGTGCCGCAACCTATCCAATGTGCAGCTTAGCTACTCAAATTGAAGCATAAGTGAAGCGCTTCCCGGGCTGGAGCCAATGACGGTGATGGTCTCGCAATCACTGCAAGCGTCATCGCACTTGATGAAGTCGCCGTTTGCGCGGAAATAGGCGGTGTAGCAACCATCGGGCAGATTGTTCTCTAGGGTGGTGACGACCGCGTTTATCTCTGCGGTTGTCCAACTCGCCATCTGAGCGACCAACTCTCCAGCATCGATGACGACTTGTGAATAAGACGGTGTCGCGGAAGCGGCATCCGGGGCATTGAAGATCTGCAGAGACCCTCCGCCGTCGTTCTCGATGGTGATAGTGTGCGTCTCGTCAGCGATCGCCGGAGCGATCAGGCAAATAACTAACACTAAGAAACAAATGGAATTCTTCAGCATGAAACCCCCTCTTTTTTCGTTTCGTATTCGCACGGCACCCACCGGCAGGCAAAAACTAATCAACGGCACCCACGCCTGTCAAGTGCCTTGTTAAGATCTTTCTTGCCACCTAGCGGGAATGTAGGGCGGAACTCAGCCGTTGCGTACAACAATTTCGGCTCGGGAACGAGTCAGGAACACCCCAGCACGCTGCGTGAACCGCCCCGGGAATTCCGGAGACGTTTTTAGTTGAGTCCTACCGTCATTGG
>CAYSMT010000396.1:2746-3543 GCA_964432135.1 uncultured Acidobacteriota bacterium | reverse complement strand
GACGAAAAACCCGTCCCGGATGCGGGAGGAGAGGGGGGATCCCTAACGCAGCCACCGGGTTGCGGGAGGGCCCGCACCGTTGAGGGCTCACTTCACAATTGGTGCTGGCACTTGTTCCTGCCCGACCGGACAGGCCATCGCTTTAGCGAGTGTAGTCGATGCTCGTTCCTCACCCATCCCACATGCGGTCATAGGCGATCAAGCGTTCATCGACGAAACGGCGAACCTCATCCTCGTCGGCGAGGGGGCGCAAGATCCACTCGCGCGGTCGTAGCTGCTCGAGTGCGCCGAAGGCGCCTTGAAAACGAACGATGCGCAGTGGTCCCGTGCAGCCTGTCGGATGGGTTTCGATGACCTCGGCCAGGGTCACCACGGCATTTTCCTCATGCGGGTCCAAGAGCGCGATCTTCTTTCCTGACAGGATCTTCTGCAGCTGGTTTTCGTTCATCTCGTCGTCGCCCTGAGCTGGTGCTAGGCTGTGCGGACGCACCGTTGCATCCCACGAACCAAAGATGCGCCTGATGGCGTTAGGTCACCAACGTAATAGTACTCCGTGCCGGGGCTGACGTATCCGGCAGTTGCTGAGAGGGCCACGGTATGATCACTCCCCTTCGCTTCCATGACGACCAGCTTGAGATACTCGACCAGAGATTACTGCCCGGAGAGGAGCGTTGGCGCAGGACTGAAGATGCACGGGCTGTTGCTGACGCGATTCGTGAAATGGTCGTACGCGGTGCACCGGCGATTGGCATCGCGGCGGCCTATGCTGTTGTTTTGGCAGCCAACGCCTCCCGGCA
>CAYSMT010000396.1:0-2736 GCA_964432135.1 uncultured Acidobacteriota bacterium | reverse complement strand
TGACCCCAATAGCTTCGGTGCGGCGCTCCTAGAGGCTGGCCGAGTTCTTGAGGCGGCACGTCCAACCGCGGTCAACCTTGCTTGGGCCGTGGCCCGAATGCTGGGCGTCGCGCATCGTGCACTTGACGATGCGCTCGATCCACCCGAGATCGTCCAGCGTCTGCGAGATGAGGCCATCGCGATCCATGAGGAAGACATTGAGATGAATCGTGCCATCGGCCGGCACGGGAGCCTCCTCGTACCGGACGGTGCCCGAATTTTGACGCACTGCAACGCCGGAGCGCTCGCGACAGGGGGCTACGGGACGGCGCTCGGTATCATCCGTGGTGCCCTCGAAGAGGGCAAGAAAGTCAGCGTGATTGCAAACGAGACACGCCCTTATCTCCAGGGAGCCCGACTGACGACCTGGGAGTTGCAGCGGGATGAGATTCCGGTGACATTGATCACGGACGCCATGGCAGGGCATCTGATGGCGCGAGGTGAGATCGATCTGGTCGTCGTCGGTGCGGATCGCATCGCGATGAACGGCGATCTTGCCAACAAGATCGGCACCTACACCGTTGCGGTGCTCGCTCGGCGCCATGGCGTGCCCTTCTACGTTGCCGCTCCGACTTCGACGATCGATTCGCAATGCCCTGCAGGCGCGCAGATACCGATCGAGGAGCGTGATCCAAACGAGCTGATCATGATAGGTGAGACGCGTATCGTGCCTCTGGGAGTATCCGCGCGACATCCGGCTTTTGATATCACGCCCGCCGAACTGGTCACGGCGATCGTGACCAACGAGGGTATCGCTCGCGCGCCCTTCGAGACCTCGCTTGGCGCCGCACTTGGCCTCGAGGGCGTGGGGCCGGAGTGCGGCGCGCCCGGGACTTCGGACATGGGCGCAGAGTCCGGTGGCGAGATCGGAGCCTTGAAAGAGGACACCGAGTCTACGAACGAGATTCTGATCGCCGAAGATGATGTTCAATCCGGAGACGGGGATTTGGGAGTGGACGAGAACAGGAAAACCGGGACCGAGCTTGTGGTTACAGAAAGTGCAGAAGCCACCGCACCGCGCGCGGAGGAAGAAGCGGATGTGGAAGGAAGGGATTAGAAGCTCATCAACTTATGGACCCGAGCCGCATGCTCCACCTGGGTGGGTATTTCGGGCGTCTGCATCGAAGAACTCAGAGCGCTGAGAGATGAAGAGCACCATGGGCTTCATCGGTTTTCCTGCTGTATTCCTCCGGACGGCTCGGAGAGGGCGGGTTGTGCGGGCGTCACCAGCGCGTGAGGTGCAGCGCCCGCTGTGGATTCAGAGGGAGAGGCGCCGGGCTCATCGGGCCGGAGGCTTGTCGTGCCGGGAAGGGTTTCCGCCGCGTCTGAAGGAGGAACAGACGTAGGTTCAGCCGAATCGACTCCTGGCGGCAGGGGAGGAAAACCGTCCCGTGCGATACGTCGCAGCACGAGATCTGCGAAGCGACCGTAGCTGCGCAGGCCGCCTTGGACGCCGTGTGCCCTGAGAAAACCACCATAGGCGGCCTGGACTGCCGGGGCCGCGGCGCCGACGTGCTCGCGGTAGAACGCGCGGATCGCACGCAGATCACGCTGAACGCCCGCTGCGCGTCCTTGGGTCGTCGGTCGCAGCGTGAGCCACAGCTTCAGCCAGCCCGAGTAGCGTAGGACGGGGTCTTGCGATTCCCAGAGCGTGAGCAGCCCCGCGTAGGAGGCGGCCTCCTCCCAGGCCAGGCCCGAGAGGTGGGCACGTTCGTGGGCCAGGGTGAAGGGTAACAGTCCCGGTGCGGCGGGCAGGACAACGTTGGGCTCGCCGCAGAACAGGCCATAAGTTCCCGAGACACCGATGCGCAGCAGCAGTGGGCTTGAGCGGAAGGCCTTGGCGCGCCCGGCGGCCATACCCTTTAGCCCAGCACGTCGCAGCGCACGGAGCTGAAGTGTTGTCAATTGCTCATCGAGTGCGTTGAGAGGTTGGCTTAAGCAAACGACGCCGCGCTCATCTTCGCTTAGCCCCTGGCGGAGCAGGTCGGCGCGTCGCCCGATCTTCTCGCTCAACACCGCGACTTTCTCGGGTGAGGGCATTGGTCCGAGGTGGAACAAGGCGACCGGATGAGGTCGCTGGTAGTTGATTCCCCAAACGATCAAAAAGACGAACCAAGCGTAGCCGGCCGTCGAAGTGAGGCGCACGAGGGCGCCTACACTGGCCCGCAAGCGGCTGAAGCCCCGCCGGCGTACATGACGCCAGCCGGCGAAAGGCGCGATGAGTAGCGCGAGACCAACGAGGCCAAAGATGATCTCGCTCAGCGATGAGTCGAACAAGGAGCTAAAGGCCGCAAGAGGCCAGACAATGTAACGATAGATTCCTTCGCTGTAGACCGTCTCCACCACCAGGGGCAGTCGTCCGGCGACAATGAACAGAGCCATGGCCATTGCGCCGAGCCAAAGGCCGATGCGCGCCCGTCGCGGCTGGGCCGGGCGGTACAGCTCGCGTCGTGGCGAACGGTCTCGGGGCCGGGCCATTCTCTTAGCCTTGCCCTCTTGTCATGAGCTTTTTGTCCGCGAGATGGGGGAGCTTGTCCGTTCGGCTGCCGATCTTGATCGCGCTCGTCAGGCGTACGACGCCTTCCGCGTGCAGCGTTTCATGGATCGATTTGATCACGGCGAGTAGCTCGTCGAGTTCCCCCTCGACGTTGGTGCCAAAGCCATGCTGCTCGATGATCATCCCCGAGGCGGCGATGA
>CAYSMT010000395.1:0-3551 GCA_964432135.1 uncultured Acidobacteriota bacterium | reverse complement strand
TCTGCTCTGCTGGAACCTTGCCAAGCGCATGCGTCTGCTCGCCGAGTTGCGCGAGGTCTTCACCATTCCTGATGTGCTCTTCGAGCGTTATGCGTCACGTCTCGTCGCAGGGCTTGGAGCGTTTGCCATCGTCATCGGCACGATCGGTTATCTCGGTGTGCAAATCCTTGCTCTCGGTCGCACTATTGAAGCCGTTTTCGATACGCGCGCTCTATTTGGTGACGCCTCTCTCGCGCTTGCGGTAGGAGCCGGGCTCGCTATCGTGCTCTCTTACTCGATCGCCGGAGGGATGGTGGCCGGGGTCTACGCCGATCTCCTTCAGGGGGTATTGATGATTGTGACGGCACTCGCCGTCTTCGTTTCTGCCACGATGGCGCCGGGAGGGGTGAGTGCAGCGCTGGAGGCGATCATCGCCTCGGATCGCTTCGGAACGGCGTTTCTCGACCCACTTTCGCCGGGCGCTCTGACGGCTTTCGGCTTTTTCTTCCTGTTTGGCGTGGGGACCCTCGGGCAGCCCCACATGTTGCACAAGTTCTACATGCTGCGTGACCCGCGGGCGCTCAAATGGATGCCTCTCGTCGTCGGCGCTTCCCAGGCGCTATGTATTCTGCTCTGGATTGGGGTCGGCCTGGCCGTGCCAGCCCTCATTGCGCAGGGAGCGATGCCGGAGCTCGGGAACGCCGACGAGGCGGCGCCCGTGTTCTTGCTTCGTTTCGTTCCAGAGCTCGTCGCCGGGCTTGCGCTCGCCGGCATTTTGGCCGCGATCATGTCCACCGTGAACTCCTTCGTGAATATCGGCGCTGCGGCGTTGGTCCGCGACCTTCCCCGCGCGCTGGGTAGGCCCGTCGTGGGGCAGCTCCTCTGGGGTCGCATCGCGACGCTGCTGCTCGCCTTCGCAGCGGCGGGTGCGGCCTTTCTCTTCGGAGATTTGATCGCGTTGCTGGGAGTCGTTGCATTCGGGGTTTTCGCCGCGTCGCTTGTTCCGGTGCTCGCGGTCGGTCTGAACTGGGAGCGAGTGACACCTGCGGCAGCGGCGGCGTCGATCACGACGGGTCTCGTGCTCGGCCTCGGGCTTGAGCTTCTCGCCCGGCACCCTGAGCTGCTCGGCTTGTCCCGTCCGCCCTTCGCGCCCGGCGCCCTTCCTGGGGCCATTGCGCTGACGGCCTCGCTCTGCGTGCTTTTTGCGCTTTCCTTGCTGGCAAAAGGTCCCCCCCGCCTTCCTTCGGAGGCGGTTCGCGTCGTGATGGATCTCTGAGATGCCACGCGGAAAAGGAGACCTTTCCGGGGGTGTATCCCGGGCTGTTGCGCCTCTTGCCCCGGGCTGCCAAACCGGTTAGTCTTGTCCTCTTTCTCGAGGGATCTCCTCTCCGAGCGTGCTCGCGCGCTTGTGTCCGGAGTGGCTCCTCGATAGCTTGGCAGGCCCATGAGTGGGTCGCTGCGCTGCGGCGGGCCCGCAAAAAGGGCGGTTTTCCCCTGGTGCTACGGCCCGGAACCAGTGGCTTGTGAGCGCTCGCTCGACGCGGAGGGTTTGATGGACATGATTCCAGGATTGTATGGCTCGACGATCGGGAAAAAAATCCTGATGGCGGTGACGGGGATCGTCCTGTTCCTGTTCGTCTTCGTCCATATGATTGGCAACCTGCAGATCTTCCTGGGCGCGGAGCACATCAACCGCTACGCCCATTTCCTGCACGAAGGCGGGTTGGAGATCGTGCTGATCACCCGCGCTGTCCTCGCAGCGTGCATCATCGTGCATATCATCGCAGCCTTCCAGGTCTGGCTGCGCAACCGAGGTGCTCGGCCCGTCAAGTACCGAGTCAAGGTGGACGCGGGTGTGACCTACGCGGCGAAGACGATGGTTTGGAGTGGGCCGGTGATCCTGGCCTTCATCGTCTATCACCTGATGCATCTTACGGCCGGCACTGTGTTGCAACAGCACTTCGTTGAAGGTGATGTCTATCACAACGTCATAGCTAGCTTCCAGCTCTGGCCGGTCGCGGCAGGTTACATCGTTGCCAACATGCTATTGGCCTTCCATCTCTACCACGGGTTGTGGAGCCTGTTCCAGACACTGGGGCTGTCTCACCCACGCTTCAACCTCGGCCGCAGGCTCTTCGCGGTCGTCATCTCACTTGTGATCGCTGTGGGCAATATTTCGATCCCCGTCTCCGTCCTGGCCGGATGGATTCGCTGAGCACGGGAGGCAAGATATGAAGCTCGACGCAAAGATTCCCTCCGGCCCGCTCGCGGACAAGTGGACCGGCTATCGCGACCACGTCAGGCTCTTGAGCCCGGCGAACAAGCGCAAGCACAGCGTGCTGATCGTTGGCACGGGCCTCGCGGGGGCCTCCGCCGCGGCGACTCTTGGAGAGCTCGGCTATGCTGTCACGGTGCTGTGCTTTCAAGACAGCGCGCGGCGGGCCCATTCGATCGCCGCCCAGGGTGGAATTAACGCCGCGAAGAATTACCAAAATGACGGCGACTCGGTCTTCCGTCTGTTTTACGACACGATCAAGGGTGGCGACTTCCGCGGACGTGAGGCGAACACCTATCGTCTGGCCGAAGTCAGCAATAACATTATCGATCAATGCGTCGCGCAGGGCGTGCCCTTCGCGAGAGAATATTCAGGTTATCTTAATAATCGTACCTTTGGCGGTGCTCTCGTTTCGAGAACCTTCTACGCGCGCGGCCAGACCGGCCAGCAGCTCTTGCTTGGCGCGTACTCGGCGCTCTCGCGGCAGGTGGCCGCCGGTTCGGTCAGACTTTTCCCGCGCCGGGACATGCTCGATCTCGTCGTCGTTGACGGGAAGGCCCGGGGCGTCATTGCCCGGGACATGGTGAGCGGGACCCTTGAGACCTTCTGTGCCGATGTCGTGCTGCTCGCGACGGGTGGCTACTCGAATGTCTTCTTCCTTTCGACAAACGCCAAGGGTTCCAATGCCACGGCGATCTGGCGGGCCCATCGCCGAGGTGCGGGTTTTGCGAACCCCTGCTATACGCAAATTCACCCGACCTGCATTCCTCAATCCGGTGACTATCAGTCCAAGCTCACGTTGATGAGCGAGTCGTTGCGCAACGACGGCCGAGTCTGGGTGCCGCGGGCCGAGAACGATTCGCGAGCGCCGGGCGATATCCGAGAGCAGGAGCGTTTTTACTATCTCGAGGAGAAGTACCCCTCCTACGGCAACATGGTTCCGCGCGATGTTGCCTCGCGTAACGCGAAGATGATGTGCGATACCGGTCACGGCATTGGCGAGACGGGGCGTGGCGTCTACTTGGACTTCGCCACCTCGATCGAGCGCCTCGGCGAGGAGGTCATCCGTGATCGCTACGGCAACCTCTTCGAAATGTACGAGCGGATCACCGACGAGAATGCCTATAAGGTGCCGATGCGCATCTACCCGGCGCCCCACTACACGATGGGTGGCCTCTGGGTCGATTACAACCTGATGAGCACGATTCCCGGGCTCTTCGTCCTCGGTGAGGCGAACTTCTCCGATCACGGTGCGAATCGTCTGGGTGCGAGCGCGCTGATGCAGGGGCTCGCCGAC
>CAYSMT010000394.1:0-3556 GCA_964432135.1 uncultured Acidobacteriota bacterium | reverse complement strand
GATTGAGCAACGCTCGTTCGAGCAGCACGGCGTCGCCATTAAGTGGGGGCAGGTCTTCAGGGGCCTTCGTTTCGATGCGCACGCCTTTTCTTTCGGCGAGGGCAGCGACGCGATCTGCGACCTCTTCGAGCAAGCCGGGTACGAGGATGATGGAACGATGCAGCTCGATCGGCCCCTCCTCAGCCTGGGCGGCTGTGAGGATGTTGACGAGATAGAGGCTCAAGCGCTCGCAGGTGTCGACCACCTGAAGTAGCGCTGGCCGCGCAGCCTGATCCCCGCCATCTTCGAGAAGGCCTTCGCAGCGAAGCTGAATTCCTCCGAGCGGCGCCTTGATGTCGTGAACGACAGCGCGCAGATGGGCTACGCGATCGGAGAGCCCACGGGAGCGGTCGATGGCTGCGTCCCTTTGGGATACCAAACGTCGCTCGCGCCGGTGGGCGATGAGCAAAAAGCTCCCGACGCTGAGCAGCACGAGGATGAGGCCTCCGGCTCCGAGGGTGGTGACGAGGCGCAGATAGCGCGCTCGTGCAATGCGTAGGGGCTCATGAGATTCTCCCGCGCCGATCCAGACGCTTTCCGAGGCAAAGGCGCGCACCGGAAGATAGGCGAGGTCGTAACGCTTGCCACGGATGGTGGTGAGTTCGTGGAAGCCATCGCCGCGAGGTAGGCCTGCGGGAGCTGGCGGATCGGCGGGGAAGCTGTGGTGAACGACCCGGCCTTGGTACAAAAGGAGCAGCGGCACGCCGAGATCGTCCGTTGTGTTGCGGACGAAGATCCGGCCTAGTTGCACGGCGATACGCACGGTGCCCAAGTCTCGTCCTACCGCCACCACAGGCAGCTCGATCAGTGCGGAGAGATCGCCGGTGATCATCGCTGCGCGGAGCGTTCCGTCTCGGATCGCGCCCTCAGCCCCGATGCGGCCCAAGGTGAGCATCGCGAGAGGGCTCGAGGTGGCGAGGATGTGCCCGGAAGCGTCGAAAAGAGCGACTTGATTGGGACCGATGTCCCGGCGAAACTCACGCAGCACCGCGCTCAAACGCGAGCGCGAGCGCGAGGCGAGTGCCTCCTGCAGGTTGCGTGACGCTGTCAACGCGTTGACGAGGATGCGTCCGCGCTCGACGCGGCGGCGCAACAAGACGCGGGCGATCTCGGCGGAACGTGTGGCTGAGCGAAGCTGAGCCTGCTCGAGGCGCGCAGCTTCGTGCCGCCAGGAGGTGCCGAGGACGATGGCAAGGCTTGCGGCCACAGCCAGGGCGACGACGAGCAGCAGCCGCAACGCGTGGCGTGGCGAGAGACCCTGGCCTCCCTGAGCCGCTGGCTTGCTTCTCACGTCTCGCGCTCCGGGTCGGGCTCGTCCTGATTTTCGCTTTGCTGGTAGTGCGAGAGCTTGCGGTACAGGGTTGCGAGGCTTGTGCCGAGGCGTTTTGCGGCCGCCTTCTTGTTTTGCTCAACGGCATCCAGAGTGTGCAGGATCAAGAAGCGTTCTGCCTCTTCGAGGGTTGCCTCCGCCGGAAGGGTCAAGAGCTTGGTCCCTGGTGCGGCTCCGCCGGCGATGGCTTCGGGGAGGTCGGCAACGCCAATCTCTGGCCCATCCGCTAAAGCAACGACGCGGGAGGCGAGGTTCTCGAGCTCACGCACATTGCCCGGCCAATGCCAGGCGCGCATTCGGTCGAGTGCTTCGGCGTCGAATCCACGCAGGTCCTCCCGCCGCGCGCGTGCCTTCTCGCGAGCGAGAAAGTGTTGAGCTAGCAGCTCGACGTCGTCCCCTCGCTGGCGCAGCGAGGGGATGCGTAGGGCGAGGACGTTGAGGCGGTAGAACAGGTCTTGCCGGAAGCGCCCTTCGGCGACCTCCACCTCGAGGTCGCGGTTCGTCGCGGCGATGACACGCACATCGACCTGTCGGGTTTGGGGCTCGCCAAGACGCTGGATTTCGTGACTCTGAAGGGCTCGAAGCAGCTTGACCTGGACCGCTGGCGAGACCTCGCCGATCTCGTCGAGGAAAAGCGTGCCGCGGTGGGCTTTTTCGAACACTCCAGGTTTGTCACGGATCGCGCCGGTGAACGCGCCCCGAACGTGGCCGAAAAGCTCCGATTCAAGCAGTGACTCAGGAATCGCTGCGCAATGCACTTTGACGAGCTCGCGTTCGGCGCGTGGGCTCAGCTCGTGGATCGCATCGGCGATGACCTCTTTGCCGGTTCCCGTCTCTCCGGTTAGTAGCACAGTGGATGGGCTGGGCGCGATCTTCTCGACCTGTCTGAGCACGTCCTCAAAGGCAGGGGAAGTGCCGATAACGCCCTTGATATCTCGTCGCCCCCGCAGAGCCAGGCGCAAGCGGCGGTTTTCGGCGGCGAGTTCATGCTGGCTCAGAGCCAAAGCGAGGGCCTTACGCAGCAGCCGAGCCCGCGGGGGTTTGACCATGACGTCGACGACGCCATGCTTCATCAGGCTGACGGCGTCCTCCACGCTGGCCTGCCCCGAGACGACGAGAAAGGTCGTCTCCGGCGTGATCTCGCGTAGCGCCAGGAGAAACTCGAGGCCGTTCATCCCCGGCATAGCGAAGTCAGTGATGGTCACGGCGGGTGGCGTCACGCGTCCCGCCTCGAGCGCATCCTCGGGTGCGGTGAACACCCGCAGCTCGTGATTCTCACCCGCCAGGACGGCTGCGATGCCCTCTCCGGTCACCTTGTCGTCGTCGACCACGAAAACCAGCGCCAAGACGGCCTCCTCCCATCGTCACACATCCATTGTAGCTTCCCGCTCCGTGGCAGCGGTCATCTGGCCTACAATCCGCCCATGAAGGACTCGGAATGAGCTGTTCGCGATCCTCTTCATCTTGCGGGGGCTCGGCGTTGCCGAGGCGCAGATCAACAGCTTTTCGCGACACCCGAGGCTCTTCGGTGGAGCTGCTGGTGGTGATGAGCGATCTTCCCGTAGCCCGGGTCACGAGCCGTGTGAGCCGCGGAAGGCTGGGCGGCTTTTGGCGAATGTCACGGGATCGCCCGCAGGTTGTGACTTGCCTGTCACACGTTTTGGGCAGGCTTCAGCTATGACCCCGGTAAGAGCAAGCCCTATGGAGGCTTTGTGCGCCGCGGGGCGATGGGAAAGATATTTAAATAGTTGATATGAAAGGAATTGCGAAAATGAAGAAGCTCCTCGTCATCACGGCAATCGGCGCCGTGTTGGTTCTGCTCGGTTGTGGTTCGCGCTCCCATGATGGTGGTTCGCGCTCATTGATCCAGAACAAGGGTTCGGACACCCTCGTCAATGTCGCCCAGGCCTGGGCCGAAGCTTACAAGGAAGTCGATCCGAATACGGCTGTTGCGGTCACTGGGGGTGGCTCCGGAACCGGCATCTCCGCCCTGATCAATGGCACCGTCGACATCGCCAACGCCAGCCGGAAAATGAAGGACAAAGAGATCAAGGCTGCCGAGGCGAACGGCATCGAGCCGATCGAACACGTCGTGGGTTTCGATGCCCTCGCGGTCTACCTCCACAAGGACAACCCGCTGACCACTATCAGCCTCGCGCAGCTCGCCGAGATCTATGGCGAGGGTGG
>CAYSMT010000393.1:0-3577 GCA_964432135.1 uncultured Acidobacteriota bacterium | reverse complement strand
GGCGTCATTCTCGCTTCCGGTGACGAGAAAGGCCGGGTAGGCCACGCCCTTTTTGATGTTGTGGTAAGGGGAGTAGGCGCGCAGAAACTTAAACTGTTCGGGGTCATCGCTGCTGCCATATTCCTCGGCCCAAATGTTGGCCAGGCCGTGTCGATGATAGGTGAGCATGTCCAGCAAGGGTACGGCGCATAGGACTGCTTTGAACAGCTCCGGTCGTTGCACAGTGACCGCGCCCATGAGCAATCCTCCGTTGCTGCCACCGGAGATGCCCAGTCGTTCGGAGCTCGTATAGCCATCGTCGATCAGGAACTCGGCTGCGGCGATGAAATCGTCGAAGACCTTCTGCTTATTCTCTCTCATACCAGCTTCGTGCCACTTGCGACCGTACTCGCCGCCGCCGCGCAGATTGGCTACGGCAAAGACGCCGCCCGCCTCGAGCCAGACCAGGGCTCTCGTGGAGAAGGCGGGTCGCATGCTCACGTTAAAGCCGCCGTAGCCGGTGAGCAGTGTCGGATGGCTGCCGTCCTTGATCAGATTTTTGTCATGGATCACGAAGATCGAGACCGGTGTGCCGTCTTTGCTCTTGTACCAGAGCTGCTCGGCCACCACATTGTCGACCTTGACTTCTACCGGGAACTCGCGGTAGATCTCGAGCTTGTTCGAATCGAAGTTGTACTTGAAGGTTGTCGGAGGGAAAGTAAACGAGGAGAAGTGCACCCACACATCTTCCCTTGACCAGCGACCGCTCACGCCTCCGGTGCCGATGGTCGGATAGGGAAGGTCGCGAAGATGATGACCGGCGAGGTCGTAGATCCTGGTTACGGTGAAGGTGTTGTGGCTGTAGGTTGCGTAAACCCGGCCATCGATGGGTACGATATGGCTCAGAGTGTCCTTGGGATCCTCGGCCAAGAAGACCTTCCAGTACTCACGCTCAGGTTTGTCCACCTCGGTGATGTAGACCATACGACGCGGGGCATTCTCGTTCGTCGTGATCAAGATCTTTCCGTCGACGATATCTGCGCCATACTCGTTTTTCATGCCCGTGGCCAGGGGGATCAGCTCGTCGTTGCTTCCGGTGCGCTTGAACCACAGGTCGTTGACATTGAACAAACCGCGGTTGTAGATCGTGTACTTGGCACCCTCGGTCAGCCGGACCTCATGCCAGGTTTCCTTGATCTTCTCGTCCCAAAAGACCTTGAGGTCTTTGCTCGCGTCGGTGCCCAGCTTGTGGTACCGCACGGCTTGCCAGTACTCATGCTCTCCTTCGGGAACTTCGCCCTCCAGTGGCTTGCAGGTGTAATAGAAGCCTTCGTTGCCGGGCATCCAACTGCCGGCGATTTGCTCCCGGCCTTGCAGCTTGTCCGGAAGGATCTCGCCGGTCTCGGTGTTCATGACCCGGACCACGGGATTCTCGTCGCCACCGTGGGCGGTGCCGAAGGCCACGTACTTGCCATCACGGCTGGGGCTGATGCCCTCCAACGTTGCGGCACGATCCCAGGTATTGGGATCGATCAGCACTCGGCCTTCCGCATGTTCGTTGCTCTTGGTCATGTAGATCCACTTCTCGTCTTCTTTTTTCTTGGCCCAGTAGAACAGGTGTTCGCCCTCGAGCGCCGGGTCGGGCACACTCTCGTCGTCGTAACGCCACAGGGCGTTGTAGCGGCTGGCGATCCAGTTTTGCTGAGGCAGGTCACCGATTATCGAGTTCGTGAAGAACTCCTGCGCGTCGGTCCAGGTTTGAACATCGCTTCGGGTCGCGTCTTCGAGCCAGCGGTAGTTGTCGGTGATTTTTGTGCCGTGGAAGTCGTCGACGATCGGGATCTTGGCAGTGGGCGGGCACTTGACAGCCGACCGGGGCCCTGGCGTCCCATTCCGATCTTCCGTCGCTTCTTTGCATCCACTCAGCCCGAGTGTCATCAACAGGATCGTCGCCATTAACGTCGTCAGGCCTACACATGCAGACATCTTCATGAAACCGGCTCCTCGAAAATAGGTGTCGTTCCGCTGCTTCGTAACGCGGAGCTTGTCGGGAGAGACTCGCTGTCGCCGGCTTCGGAACGCATCGATAGTAGCTTTTTGACGCTGTTGGGGAAAGAGAATCGGGTTGGGGCGCGGCCATAAGGTTCGTTAATTTGACTGAACGGCATCACGAGCCGAGCATGCGGCTTTGCTCGGCGTGTTCGCTTCGAGCTGACTCAGATGTTCTCGCAGCGCGCTCGCTTTTCCCGTTGTTTGGCGTTACAGACGCGCTCCGTTCGTCGAGCTTTGTCGCCGTGACCTGTGCGAGCCTTTACTTAGCTGCCGAAGCTCTCCATCGCGTCCTCGCGGGGAGCGTTGTTTTGTTGGTCCCAGTAGGGAGAGAGACGGCGCAGACTGGCGACGATGCTGGGGAAGGCGTCGATGATAGCGTCGACGTCGGCATCACTACTGTAGCGACTGAGGCTGAAGCGAATCGAGCCGTGCTTAGCCGTGAAAGGCACCTTCATCGCGCTGAGTACGTGAGAAGGCTCAAGAGATCCGGAGGTGCAGGCCGAGCCGCTCGAGGCACAGATGCCGCAAGCGCTGAGTTGGTAGAGCATACCCTCGCCCTCGATGAAATGAATCGAGAGATTGAGCGTGTTTGAGAGGCGCTCGGTCTCTTTTCCGTTGACCTGCACATAGGGAATGCGGGCGCACAGCTCGGCTTCGAGGCGGTCACGCAGGGCGCCGACACGGCGTTCATCCTCGTCGTGGGTCTCGCTGAGAAGCTCTACGGCGCGAGCCAGGCCGACGATCAGTGCGACGTTTTCGGTGCCGGCACGCCGGTTGTCCTCTTGATGGCCGCCGATGAGCAGCGGGCGGATGCGCGTGCCGCGGCGAATAAAGAGCGCGCCGACACCTTTGGGTGCGTGGAGCTTATGGCCGGAGAAGGAGAGCAGGTCGACCTGTGCGAAAGCACGCTTGAGGTCGATCGGCAGCTTGCCGACGCTCTGGGTAGCGTCTGTGTGGAAGATGATGGACGGGTCCGTCTCTTTGGTCAGCCGCGCCAGCTCAGCGATGGGAAAGATGACGCCGGTCTCGTTGTTGGCGTGCATGATGGAAACCATCAGCGTGTCATCGCGTAGGGCATGGATGAAGGCGTTGATGTCGATCCGTCCCGCCGTGTCAACGGGGACGAAGCTGATCTCGTAGCCTCGGCGTTCGAGCTCCTGGCAGACACCGTAGACTGCCGGATGCTCTACCGCCGAGGTAACGATGTGGCGCCGCTCGGGATGGGCGCGGGCGCAGCCGAAGAGCGCTGTGTTGTTGCTTTCGGTAGCGCAAGAGGTGAAGAGAATTCCGGCGGAGCGCACGCAGCCGAGTGCGCGAGCGATTGTTCGGCGGGCGTTATCAATGGCTTCCCCGACGCGGCGAGCGGGGTCGTACATCGAGCTCGGGTTGAAGTATTCAGTGGTGAAGTAGGGCATCATCGCGTCGAGCACTTCGGGTGCTGTCTGCGTTGTGGCGTTGTTGTCCGCGTAGATCGTTTTCACAGTGAATCCTCGCGACACGTCGTAGTGGCGCACCTACTGGGAGATCGAGATGACCCGGATGTTCT
>CAYSMT010000392.1:0-3584 GCA_964432135.1 uncultured Acidobacteriota bacterium | reverse complement strand
CGATCCTCGGCTTTCAAGCCATTCAAGACGCCATCGATCATCTCGATCTTCGGATCATCCCTGGACCGGGTTACGACGCCGCGCATCGAGAGAGGTTGCTGGCGTTGCTGCGCGAGCAGCTCGGCGAGCGTATGCGGATCGATCTGAGTGAGCAGGCCGAGATCCCGCCGTTGGCCTCGGGCAAGCGTCGTTTTGTCGTCTCGACGATCGGTGCACGCGCCGAGGATCCCGCGTCGTGACATCTCGTCCCCCGCGGGTGCTGCTGGTTACCGGCCGTCTCGGCCCGGGGGGCACTGAGCTGGCGGTGATCACCCTCGCGCGGGGTCTGGCCCGGCGCGGGCGCGTGCGACCGTCTGTTGCTGTACTCGCGGATGGAGGTCGGTGGGCGCGTGAGTTGCGCGAAGAAGGGCTTTCCGTCGAAGAGCTCGGACTATGCGGCCCGCTGCGGAGCTTCGATGGTCTAAGGCGTCTCAACTCCCTGCGCCGGCTCATTCGCGAGCGGGAGATCGCGCTGGTCCACACCTTTCTCTTCGAGGCGGATGTCTACGGCATGCTCGCGGCCTGGCTTGCGCGGCCGCGGGCGATCGTGACGACGCGTCGCGCCATCAAGGCTCACCGGCCTCACCATCTGCGAGCCTACCGATGCACCAACGGTCTCGTCGACCGGATCGTGGCCAACTCTGAGGCCGTGCGCCGTTTCACTCTCGATCGTGAGGACCTGGAAGCCGGGCGGGTGATCTGCATCCCCAACGGCGTTGATGCGACGCTCTTTTCCTCGGGTTCTCGCGCCCGGTTGCGCGCGCGCTTTGGTATTTCTGATGAGGCTCTCCTTGTCGGGGCCGTCGGTACGATCAAGAAGGTCAAGGGTCAGGACTTGCTGTTGGACGCTCTGACCCCCCGCTTGCGAGAGGATCCACGCTTGCGTGTGCTCTTCGCCGGCGATCTCAGCCGGCCCTTCGGGGGAGCGCTGCGGGCGCGGGCGGCGGAGTTTGGCGAGCGGGTGTTACTGCCGGGCACCCTGAGCGACGTGCCCGATCTGCTTGCGGCGCTCGATCTTTTCGTGCTGCCCTCACGCTCGGAGGGCATGAGTAACGCTCTGCTCGAGGCCATGGCCGCAGGCTGCGCGATCGTGGCCACCGCCGTTGGCGGCAACAAAGAGAACCTCGATGGGGGCCGAGTTGGTCGCCTCGTGCCCGCGGAGGAGGTCGCTGCGTTGCGCGAGGCCGTTTTGGGGTTGCTTGATGATCCAAGCGAGCGAGCGCGATTGGGCGCTCGAGCAGCGCGGCGCGCTCGCTGCGAGTACTCTCTGGATCGGATGCTCGGCCGGACCGAAGATCTCTATGAGGAGCTGCTGGGAAGATGAATTCGGTTCATGGACGCTTGAGCGTGGAGCGCGTGCCGTTGCTCTCATTGCGGGAGGAGTGGTCCGCCCTTGCGGCTCGGGCGCGTACCCAGAGCTTTTTCGTCTCGTGGGCCTTCATCTCTACCTGGTGGGAGCATTTCCGTCGTCGGCGCGAGGGCCGCGTCTTTCTGCTGCGTGAGCCCTCCGGTTCCGTTGCAGCCATCGTGCCGCTCTATGTCGAGGAGTGTGCGTTGCGTTTTGGCACCGTACGCGTGCTGCGCAATGTCGGTTTCTCGGATGTCGTCAACCCCGACTTTCTTGATGTTCTTGTCCCACCGGGTCGTGAGGATGCGGTGGCTGATGCGCTCATGCCAGCGCTGCGCGAGGACACGAGCTGGGAGTATGCGGAATTCTCGGAGCTGGCCAGCGACAGCTCGTTGGCGCGCATGGCGCAGCGATGGGAACGCGTGCTTGGGGCTGAGCTGCGGATCGTCCGGCGCGGCGTCTGTCCCTACATCACATTGCCTGAGAGCTACGAGGACTTCCTCCGCTCACGCAACGCGCACTTTCGCCATCAGCTTCGTCGCTATCGGCGGAAGATCGAGCGCGAACTCGGGGTTGTGTGGAAGCGCGTCGGAGAGGATGCCAAGGTTGGTGATGCGATGGTGGCGTTGACCCGCCTGCATCAGGAGCGGATGGAGGCCACGGGACGTGGAGGGAACTTCGCAAAACGGGACTACTTCGCTTTCCACCGCGAGCTTGCCGAGCGCTTACAACAGAGTGGTGAGCTTTACTTCTGGTTGCTCTATGTCGAGGGTACGCCGATCGCGAGCCACTACGGTTTCCTCAAAGACGACGTCTACTTCGGCTATCAGATGGGTTTCTCGCCGCGTTACCACAAGTGGTCGCCGGGACATTACATGACGGGGGTCGTCCTCGAGAAGCTCATAGCTCAGGGTGTTCGCGAGATGAACCTCCTGCGTGGTACGGACAGGTGGAAGTACCGCTGGACCGATCAAGCTCGCGAGACCATCACTTGCTCGATGATCCGCCCGGCCTGGCGCTCGCGCTCGGCCTTCGTGCGCGCCTCATTGAGCGCCTCGCCGCCTCTGGCTCTGCGATTCATTATGGGACGCGACAGTTTCGAGGAGCTTCGCGATGCCTGGAAACGGGCTCGCACCATCACGAGCTGACATTTTCATCTCATATATCGAACCCGGCGGAAAGGAAAAGCGCACAGCTCTACGCTCATGCAGGAAGCTGTTCTGCGATAGGGCTGGTTGAATCACGCGCGCCAGCTGTTGTGGGGATGACGGCGGAACCGATGGTCATGAAACACCAATCGGGCTCAGCTTCATGGCGCTTCGAGCAGGCGCTCAATCATCTCGGCGACGCGGGCGCGTAGCTCGTCGTAACGGCGTGGCGACCAGGCATGACGGCCCGGGACCCATGCACCGCTGACACCGTCGACGTAGCCGATCTCGCGAAGGTCGGTGGTGATGCTGCTGCGGATTTCCTCCAGCAGTGCCCGCGCTTGCTCTCGCAGCTCGGGTGTTGTGTGGGTCTCGCGCTGTGCGCGTTCGAGGCGCTCGAGATAGCGCAGGTCGTCGATACCTTCGCGGACAGCTTCCCAGTCGCGCAGGTAGGAGCGCCCGCAGGCCGTCTGTTCGCCGGCCATCTTCCACTGCCAGAGCATGATTCGTTCGAGGGAGAGCTTCCAGGCGAGAACGCCGGCAAGGTGGCGTGTGCTGACGGGCTGGTTGCCGTAGATGTTGATGTAGGTGGCGTAAATATCGCCTGCCGTGTGCGTGCGTGCGAGAGTCTGCTCCCCCAGGTAGCGGTTGTGGTAGCAGCGCGTGGTCAGCCAGGGTTCGAGGCGTAGCGCAGGTTCCGGTCCGAGGGGTGGAAACCAGAGCTCATCCTCGTCGGGCTCGGAGATCGTCGGTTCGTTGCAGGTGACCATCGCATCGACTCCCGCCTCGTGGGCTGCCTGGAGCATGGCGATGGCGAGTCGCATCGAGCCGCGTCCATGCTGCGGCTCGTCGATGATGTAAAACCAGGGTCGTCCCCACCCCCTCGCTAGCGCGGCCTCGTCGAAGGCCCGAAAGGCCGCGACCCAGCCGCGATAGACCAAGGTGCCGTAGGGAGTATCCGGCGCGGCATAAGGATGGGAAACGGCGAAATAGGACCCTTTGTGTCTGTTCACCTTTTCAAAGCGCTGCTTTCCGCGATAAAGCTTTTC
>CAYSMT010000391.1:0-3587 GCA_964432135.1 uncultured Acidobacteriota bacterium | reverse complement strand
GATCTTGCAGTTTTTCTTCGTCTTTCCAGCGCGTTCAGTCATTGACAAGAAGCTTCCCTGGTTGCGGCATCTGGTTTTCGCCATCAGCATCACATTCTGGCTGGTTGCGCTGGTGGCCAGGGTCACGTTGTATCATTCCCTCGAACTCTACTATGAGCTTGCTGGAGCGATCTCCCGCTTCGGTCTGAGCTTCTCGCGACTCGAGTCGATCTTCACTGTATTTGCTGCCTTGCTCGTCACGCTCGCGCTCGCAGCGCTTTTACTAAGCACACTGACCGCGCGGACCCGCGAGGACCGGCGGCGCATGCAGTGGCTCGCCGCCGGAACCTTCGTCGGGCTGCTTCCTTTGGGCCTGATCAACTTGGTCGCTATTTTCTTCTGGACGCCCAAGTGGCTGCTACTGGCGGCGATCCCGCTCATCGGTGTCTTCCCACTTTCTTTCGTTTACGGAGTCGTCCGGCATCGCGTCTTCGGTATTCGTCTCGTTCTCCGCCGTGGCTTGCAGTACGCCCTCGTGTCCAAGGGCTTCTTGGTGATGGAGGCGATGGCGGTTTTTGCATTGCTCACCTTTGGCGTGCGGCCGCTTTTGGGTCATCTCGTCTCTAGCTCGAGCAGTACTCTGGCTTGGGGCACTGTTGTCGCTGCATCGCTGGGGTTGCTGGCGGCGGTGCCAAAGCTGCATGCACTGGTTCTGCCGGTGATCGATCGGCGCTTTTTTCGTGAAGCCTACAGCGCCGAGAAGCTTCTTACCGATCTTTCTCACGCCGTGCGTCAGTTTGCGTCGACTCCAGATAGCCTGCTTGAGCGGGTGAGTAAGGTCGTGGCCGAGGCGTTGCGTCCGAAGCGGATCGGGATTTTTCTTGCGGAAGGTACGCTCCATCGAAACGGCAACGGAAAAGGGGGGATCAGTGGCCGGACGAAGCTCGTCTGGTGCTCGAAGATCAAGGAGTCAGGTCTGCCCGAACGTTTCGAGCTCGCCTGGGAGCATGAGGCGCCCTTGCCTGCGCGAGGATCGATTCTCGAACATGACTTCGGCCAGCCCGTGTTGTCGAGCCGCGTGTCACTCGCGCGGCATTTGAGCGTATGTGTGCGGCATAGCCCCGAAGCTCTGGAGGTGTTCCCCGTTGACCGCCTTCTGGCGGACAGTGGCGCACCGAGACCCGGGCGCGTGCTCGAAGAGGACTTCTGCGATGATCAAGCCCTCTTCGAGCGTTTCGACACGCGCCTCGTCGTTCCTTTCGTCAGTGCCGGCAAGATGCTTGGCTTCCTCTTGCTCGGGGAAAGGCTCTCTGAGGAGCCTTACTCGCGGGAAGACAAGGCACTGTTGATGACGGTTGCCGAGCAGGCATCGATCGCGCTCGATTACTCGCGTCTCATCGTCGAGGTCGCGGAGCAGGAGCGGATCAAAAGAGAGCTTCAAATCGCAAGAGATGTGCAAGAGAAGCTCTTCCCTCAGGATTTGCCAAAGATGCGCACCCTGTCTTATAGCGGTGGGTGTCGGACGGCGCGTGAAGTGGGTGGGGACTACTACGATTTTTTGTCTCTCGAGAATGACCGACTGGGCATAGCTCTCGGAGATATTGCTGGCAAGGGGATCTCTGCTTCGTTGCTCATGGCGAGCCTGCAAGCGCTCTTACGCAGCCATTCGCTGACGATGGCAGGCGATCCACCGCGTCTCGTCGGCGAGCTTAATCGGCACATGTGTCTAACGACAGAAGATGCGCGCTTTGCGACCTTCTTCTTCGGCACCTACGACGACGCTTCACGCACGCTGCGCTTCGTTAACGCAGGGCATTGCCCGCCGATCCTGCTGCGGTCATCGCCGAGGGTCGAGCCGCCCGTAGTGTGTCGCCTGCAGCCGGGAGGTACCGTGCTCGGTATGTTCTCGGAGGTGAGCTTCTCCGAGGAAGTCATCGAACTTCAGCCCGGCGACCTGCTCCTCGTTTTCTCCGATGGGATCACCGAGGCGATGAATTCCGAGGGCGAGCCCTACGGCGAGCAGCGGCTGATCGAACTCGTCACCCGGTGCCCGGAGGCTTCGGTTATCGACTTGCCCGGGCAGCTTTTCGAGGACGTCGCGAGCTTCGTCGGTTCTGATGAGCAGCAGGACGACATGACGATGATCGCGGCTCGCGTGCTCTCGTGATGCGGCGTCGCGGTGGGTGAGATCATCTCGGTAGTGGTGGCATTCCCCGGCAGTCATCGCTTCTTTCCAAAGCCCCACCTTCCTTACTCTCTGGCCTGTCCCGAGCGGCCGGGAGCCGAGCTTCGGCGTAACTTCTCGGAACGGGTTTGTATTCGTTGCGTGGGAGATATGTTCATGCTGAGCCGTGTTGCGCCAATTATGTTCGTAATTGTCTTTGCTTCTCTTGCGTTTTCCGCGATACCGGCAGGATCGCGAGCACCACACCTTGAACTCGAGACCCGGGGTAAGCTCTCACGCATCTGGGTTGACTCCAGCGGGGAGCAAGACGGACAGCGGCTTATGCTTCGCGAGACGACGGCGTCAGTGGAGGGCCTCCTCGGGGGTAGCGATCCGGCCGGGCGTGCGTCTTTTGCCTCTTGGCGCGAGGGTGACCGACGTTTCGTCAGCTTTTCGAGGGGTTCCAATGGCCATTGGGCGAAAGCACGCGAGCTGCGAGAGAGCCTACGGTTGCGCAACGCAAAGGTGCTTCCGGGCGAGGCGATGCCTCCCGCGCGCAGCGGCTTCGTCTCCGGGGGTGATGCCGGGCTCTATATCGTGCAGTTCAAAACGGTCTCATTGCCGGAATGGCGCTTGGCCGTCGAGGAAGCTGGAGGGAAAGTCCTCGCCTACCTGCCGCATAACGCGCACATCGTGCAGCTTCCGAGCGGGGCGAGAACGCAGATCGGCACACTTGCATTTGTCGAGCGGGTCGAAGCCTACGAGCCCTGGTACAGGGTTTCTCCCGAGCTCAGACAGTGGCTCGATGCAGGAGGGCAAGGAACGCGTCGCTTGCGTGTGATGGCCTTCCAGTGGGGCAATCAGGGCAAGGCGCGCATCGCGCGCCGAGCCCGTGAGATTGGAGCCGAGGTCGTTGCCTTCACGCCAAACGGCCACATCATTGAGATCGAAGCTGACGCACAGCAGCTTGCTCATCTTGCCGCGGTGGATGCTGTCGAGTGGATCGACGCTTGGAGCGCTCCCGAAGATGATATGGACCTCGTTCGTCAGGATGCGGGAGCGGACTGGATCGAAGACAACTTCGGATACTGTGGCCAGGGTGTGCGCGCCGAGGTCCTTGACGGTGGTGTCGAGGATAGCCACAAGGATTTTGATGGCATCTTGCTGCACGGCCAGACGAGCACGGGGAGTCATGGCACGAGCACCTATGGCATTGTTTTCGGCAATGGCGATCGGGATGGGGATGGCGAGGCAAAAGCGACCGGGAACATGCCTTGCGCCGAGCAGGGCATTGCAGCGGACTACGATTTCCTCACGGATCGCTTCGCGCACACCAAGGAGCTCAAAAAGGCGCCTTACTTCGCTTCCTTCCAATCGAACTCTTGGGGCAATAGCCGAACCCTGCACTACACGAGTATCTCCCACGAGATTGACGACATCATCT
>CAYSMT010000390.1:0-3598 GCA_964432135.1 uncultured Acidobacteriota bacterium | reverse complement strand
GCTGTCACGGCTCTCGCCGGTGCCATGGCTTGTGGTCCTGCCAAAGAGAGGGCGGCGATTGAGTTGCGCGTACCGGTGCGCGTGCGGCTTGTCGCAACGGGTCGTGTCGAGGATCGGATCGTCGCAACGGGAACGCTGCGTACGGCCGAGGCCGTCTCGCTGAGGGCGGAGATGGCCGGGCTGTTGTATTTGGCGGTGAATCCCGCAACGGGTCGTCGCTTCGCCGAGGGCGACCGCATCGCCACGGGGACCGTGCTCGGAGAGATCAGTGGTGAGGAGGTTCGGATCGCTGTACGCAGCGAGGCCGTAAAACGGCGCTACGAGACGAAACTGAAGGACTATGAGTCGAAGAAACGACTGTTTGCCGAGGGGCTGATATCCCAGCAGGAGCTTGCGCTTGCTGCAGCGGCCCTTGCGGACGCGCAAGTGGAGCTTGAGCGCAGCGCCTTCACCGCGTCGCGCGCCGAACTCGTCTCGCCCATTTCGGGAGTGCTGATGTCTCTCGCGCGTGATGCCAAGGGTCGACCCGTCGCCGATGGTCAGCGCGTCAACACAGGTTTTGCGATCGCCGAGGTCGCGCCGATCGATCCACTGATCGCGGATGTGGATCTCGTCGGTCCGGATGCGGCGCGTGTGCGTACGGGTTTGAGCGTGAGGCTTCGGCATCACGCGTGGGAGAAGGAAGCCTTCGAGGGGCGTGTACTGAGGATCGCGCCGGCCCTCGACCCCGTGACCCGCGCATTTCGAGTCGAGGTCGAGGTTGGAAACAAGCGGCATCTTCTTAAACCGGGGATGTTCATCGAGGCTACGATCATTGCCGATGAGCGCAGCGACGTGCCCGTCGTTCCGCGGCGCGCCGTCACCGAGCGATCCGGTAAGAAGGTCGTCTTCGTGCTCAAGGGGCAGCGTGTTGCTCAGCGCGAGGTTCGCCTTGGGCTCGGTGGTGACAAGATGGTCGAGCTGCGAAGCGGCGTGCAGCCAGGGGAGAAGATCGTCATCAGAGGACTCGAGACACTCACCAACGACAGTCGAGTTCGCGTCACGGGATCCTGACGATGATCTTTCTTACCCGCCTGGCCACGCGCCGGCCGGTGGCGATGACGGTGCTTGCACTGGCCGTCGCGCTCATCGGATGGAAGGCTTGGGGTCGTCTTCCCGTTGACCTCCTGCCCGACATCGAGAGCCCAACGGTCGTCGTGTCGATTCGCTCCGGGGACCGCCCACCGGCGGAAATGGAGAGGATCTACGGCGAACGCGTCGAACAGCAACTTTTCACCGTGCGCGGGCTGCGCGACATCTCGCAGGTCGCGCGCACGGGCCGGCTCATTGCGACCGTGGTCTTCGATTGGGACGCCGACATGGACCTCGCCCTGATCGAGGTGCAAAAGGCCGTCTCGCCATTGGGCGCCGATCCTGAAGTTAACGAGCTCCTCGTGCGTCGCTTCGATCCGCGTCAGGCCCCAGTGCTGACTCTCGGTCTCGTTGTTCCTGAAGCGGGGCCCGATCTTGCTGAGTTGAGGAGGATGGCCAAGCGACAGGTCGCACCGGCTCTCGAGCGTCTTGCGGGCGTTGCAGAGGCCCGGGTCCTCGGAGGGCGAGATCGGGAGGTGCAGGTGCGCCTCGATCGTTACCGTCTGGAAGCTTTCTCGCTCACTCTCGGGGCAGTGGCGAGGCGCCTTGTGGCGGCGAATATCGACATCAATGCGGGCTCGCTCGAGGAGGGCGAGCAGGTGCTTCTCGTGCGTGGTGTGCAGCGCTTTCGCGATGCTAACGATGTGAAGCAGGTCGTCCTGAGCTACCACAAGGATGATCAAGGTCGCAAGGTACCGGTGCGTGTGTCGGATGTCGCTGAAGTGAGCGAGGTCGACGCGGAGATCACGCATCTCGTGCGGGTCGATGGTCAAGAAGGCGTCGCTTTGTCTCTGTACAAGGAGGCCGGCGCAAACACCTCGCAGGTTTCGCGAACGGTACGGGATGCGCTCACATCGCTTACGGAAGACCTGCCGGGAATCGATCTGCGTGTCGTCGCGGACGAGGCTTTCCTTATTGAAGAGTCCATTTCTCAGGTCCAGCAGGCAGCGCTGATCGGCATCGCGCTTGCAGTGCTCGTCCTCGCACTCTTCTTGCGCAGCTTCGCGTCGACCGTTGTTGTTTCGGCGGCCGTCCCCGTCTCGTTGCTCGCAACTCTCTTTGCGATGCACCTCGGCGGTCGGACGCTGAACATTATGACTCTTGCTGGGCTCGCACTCGGTGCCGGGATGCTCGTCGACAACGCGATTGTTGTCGTGGAGAGCATCTTTCGGCGCCTCGCCGGTGGCGCTCGGCCCCGCGATGCCGCCGCAGAGGGAGCTGCCGAAGTTGGGGGCGCTATCACTGCGAGTACCCTAACGACCTGCATCGTCTTCCTTCCCGTGCTCTTCATTCACGGTCTTGCGGCACGTTTTGTCGAGGGCCTGTCCTTCACCGTCATCGCTTCCCTCTCGGTCTCGATGGTCGTCGCGTTGCTCTTGATCCCCGCACTTTCGGTATGGCTCCTCCCGCGCAAGGCTCGCGTGTTGCGCGATCCGGGCGGAGCACGCATAGCGGCGATCGTGCGACGACTGCTGCACCATCCCGTGCCTGTCGTTCTCGTCTCGGTCGCGCTCGTGTTGTTCAGTGCTTGGGTGCTGCGCGGACTTGGTGCTGAGCTTCTCCCTCCCGCCGACCCACAGCAGTTTTCGCTGCGGCTGGTCGGACCGCCTGGCGAGCGTGTTGAGGCCAGCGCGAGGGTCGCCGAGACCGTCGAGGAGATCATTCAACAGGCGGCCGGTGAAGATCTCGCGGCCGTGCTCTGTGCGGTTGGACGTCTTCCGGAAGACGATCGGCAGATTCGCGAGGAGCAAAGCGAGGAGAACACGATTCGTATCCTCGTCCGCCTACGTCAAGGTGGGGCGACGGGGGCGGAGATCGTTGCTCGTGCGTCGGCAGCCGTGGCGGCACTTACGGGCTGGCGTGCGGGGTGGGATGTGGGGACTTCCGCCCTTGCTCGGGCCCTCGGGACAAAGGGGGCTCCTATTCGTGTCGAGATCACCGGTCGCTCGCTCGAGGATCTTCGCGGCGCGGCAGCCCAGTTGAGGGATGGTCTTGCGGCGGAGTCGGCGCTGTGGAATGTGCGTTCCTCGTTTGAGGGTGGCCCCCCGGAGCTGCGGATCGTTATCGATCGATCGCTTGCCGATGGGCTCGCGGTGACCGTCGATGACATCTCGCGCACTCTCAAAGCCGCGCTCGATGGCGAAAAGGTCACCGTGATTTCAACAGGTGATGAAGAGCTGGCCGTGCGCCTGCGCCTCCCCCGAGTTCGGCGGGACGAGCTGGCGCGTCTCCCGCTTCAGCTCGCCGATGGTAAGCGTCTTGTACTTGGCGATGTCGCGCATTTCGTGCCGGAGCAAGGTGCGCGGGAGATCTTTCGCAGCAGCCAGCGGCGGGTGGCGCGCGTGAGTGCGCGGATTTCAGCCAACGCCGACTATCCCGCGGCGATCGCTGCCGCGCGCAAGGTGCTGGCTGAGGCGCAGCTTCCTCCGGGGCTTTCGGCGCGCTTGACCGGCGAGGAAGAGGAACG
>CAYSMT010000389.1:0-3604 GCA_964432135.1 uncultured Acidobacteriota bacterium | reverse complement strand
GGGCAGGTTGATGTTGGTGTAGCAACCGCCGCAGTAGTCGGCCTGAGTGCCGAGAGGATCCTTCGGATCGTGCCGAAAGCCGAAATCATAGGTCCCCCCGACCTTGGTGTAGGTCGAAGCGACGACACAGGCTCCCTCATCGGCAAACATCTGCCAGAACTCGCGAAAATGGGTCCAGTTGGGTGGGCCCTCGACGACAAGGCGGTACTTTTCCTCACCCATCGGCCCATTCGGCGCAACGGGGCCCAGGCCAGCTACGGCTCGGGCCTCGACCTCCTCGCGCAGCGCCTTGTAGTAGGCCACGCCCTCGGGCGTGCCGCGGAAGGCGCTGAAGATCGGACCGACGTAGTACACGGCGCCGAAGTAGGCGTCGATCGGGCTCGGCCGATGCTTGGCTGAGGCAAGCACGGCGACGAGATCTTCCTCGGCTTCGGCGCTCAAGCCGAGATACTCCTTGAGCCGATCCTCGTCGTAGCTGTTGCCGGTGGCCCTCTCCAGAGCGGGGATGAGCTCCTCGCGCAGCTGCTTGACCATGTACTCACGGTGCTCCGGCTCCAAACACCCGTCGCCCTGGTAGGGCACATGAAAGAAAACCGTCGGGCAGTCATATTCTTCGCGCAGTAGCTCAAACCACTTCATGAAGGTGTAGCAGCCGGTGTAGGAGAGCAGCAGTAGATCGGGCTTGGGTAGGCGCGTGCCCGTCGGGCCAATATTCCCCGCCTTGATCATGCCGATATCGCACTTGACGTAGGTGCACACGTCCTCCGAATGCCCCGCGCGCTCAGCCTCGGCGATGTAGTCGCCGCTTTTCTTGCGCATGCCGGACTGCAACGCGTTGATCTCCGGCAACACGGGCAAAGCGCCAAAGGAGCGCACGAGCTCAGTGAGGTTACCCGGCACGAAGGTGTAGACGACGGGCTGTCCCGTCTCGGGAGCCTGCTCGAGCTGCTGGTAGTGACGGGCGATCATCTCCTTCTGGAGCAGCATCGAGCGATCCTTCTTCGCGCCGTCCTTGGTGTCCTTGGCCATCACACGCCTCCCCAGAGCTTGATCGAATCGGAGAAAGTTCCGGCCTGTTCGCGGAACTGCTGGAACTGACCGCTATTCTCGGAAAACTTGAAGGCGATGCAGGGAATTCCGGCGTTCTCAGCGCCGGCGCGCAGCATCGGCCGATCGAGCAGTGCCGGGTCGCAGAAGCTCGCCGCAGCGAAGATGACGCCATCGGCCCGCGCCGCCTCGACCTGCCGAGCCAGGAGCTGGCGCTTGCCTTCCGGGTCGGGCTCGTAGACCACCGAGGACGACACCGCAAGCTCCACGAAAGCCTCGGCGAGACTGCGTAGGGCGTCGTCGCCGAGAGGGACCTCCTTGCGGAGGAAGCGATTTCCGAGCAAGAAGTCGTCGTCGACGATGTAGCAACCCGCGCGCTCGATGGTCTTGATTAAGCCGAGAGGTGGCTGCTCGCAGAAGGCGCCGACAACGACAACACGGCTGTTGTCGCGCATCCGGCCGGGATCGGCCTCGATGGCGACGAGATACGCGCGAATCTTCTCGAGAAAGCGCTCCGGCGGAATGACCTCGCCGGCGCGCATGAGCAGGTAGAGCTCCTCGCTCGGCACCGTCCAAGGCGCATCGCGGCGCTGTGCGTAGAGCGCACGGATCGCCTCGCGTAGCTCGTTGTAAAGCCTGATCGATGCCCGCAAACGCGCATCGTCCGGAACAACGCCCGACAGCTCGCCGAGACCTGCCGCCAGGTGGCGCAGCTCACCTTCCCAGAAGCGAGCCCCCATCGCACGATCGCGCACCTGTGGAACGTCGAGATAGCGCACGTACTGCTTGGGGTAGAGCAGCTTCCACATTCCCGAGAGGTTGCGAATGACTTCGCAGGTCGAGGGGAAAAGCGCCCCCGAGAGCATGTCGAGCCTTCCGGACTGACCAAGCTCGATGACGCTCCGGGGCAGATGGCAGATATATGACTGGTAGAACGCGTCACCCTTGATGATCTCCAGGCGATCCCCGCCACCGTGAATACCGACAGGCAGCATGCCGCAGGCATGGATGATCTCGCGGGGCGCATAGACCGGCAGATAGCCGATGGCCTTGCGTCCGGAATCCTCCGCCAGCCACCGCCGCACCTCGCCGAAGTCCAGATCCTCGTAAATACCCCGCGCCCATGCGATGAGCTTCTTGCGCGTCAAGCGACCTCCTCGGCCCAGCGCATCCCCGGGCCCTCCACCCCGGGCCACTCATCGCCACCCGCGGCGTTCGAACGAACGTTCGATAAGATGCCAGAAGAGATGCGAGAGGTCAACCCCGGCGCGGGTGTGCTCACCGCGTGGTCAAGACCTCCTCCGTGTCAGTACTCGAGGCGATACTCGACGAGACGGTTGAGCGCCATCATCGCGCGCTCCGCCGTCGTGTAGGTCGGGATACCCCCCTCCTCGAGGGTCTCCATGAAAGCGTTGTACATCGTGCCCGCATTGACGGAGACGACGATGGGTTTCTCGGCCTTGATGCCTTGGCGAATGATGCGATGCGCGATGTTCTCACGGTCGGCGGCGAGCTCCTCACGGTTGGTGTGCAACATCACGGTGTGAGGCACGATCGAGATGAAGAGGCTGTCGACCTTGGGGTCGGCGAGCAGCAGCTCGATGCAACGCTCGAAGAGCGCGTCATCCGCCATCGGCGTGAGGTCCATGAAAGGGTTGATCGAGACGAAGCCCGGTAACGCGGCCCTCAACGCCTCGACCGTGCCCGGGCTGAAGCGCGCCAGCTCGAGCGAGCCGATGTTGTCGGCCGCGTAGGTGCTCTCGAAGCCGGCGTTGACCACGCCGGCAACGCGACGCCCGCCGACCTTCTTCTCGCCCATCAAGGCAAAGGCCTTGATGAGATCCTTGTGGTCGAGGATGTGGTCAGCAACGATCGCGCCCGCCTGCTCCATCGCCGCCAAGGCCACCTTGTAGTCCCCGGTCATCGAGGCCGTATGGCTGGCGGCGGCACGAGAGCCCGCGTCCGTGCGCCCCGCCTTGTAGACGATGACAGGCTTTTCGCTCTTTCTCACCGCCTCGAAAAACTTGCGCCCGCCGGCCTCCTTGAAACCCTCGATGTAAAAGGCGAGCACGTCGATGTCGGAGTCTTTCTCGAAATGCGCCGCGAGATCTGCCGGATCCACATCGAGCTGATTGCCGTAGCTGACGACGACCCGCGGGTAGATCGCGCTCTTGAGCTTGTCGAGCTCGGTGATGCCAAGAGCGCCGCTCTGGGTGAGCAGAGCGACATTGCTCTCCTTCTTGGGGCGGTACTCGAGCTTCGATTCGGGGATGAAGAGGGTGTTGAGCCCCTTGTGCCCCGGCTTCGGCGCGCGAAAGATGCCCAGACAGTTCGGGCCCACGACGCGAATGCCCGTTCCTTCGATCGCCTCGAGGACGCGGTCCTCAAGAGCTTCCCCGCCCTCCACCTCGCTGAAACCTCCGGGGATCAGCACGAGACCCTTCGCGTCTTTTTCCTTCGCCTCGCGAGCAACCACAGGTGCCAGTGCCGCAGGAACACAGACGACGACCAAGTCCACCGACTCCGGAATCTCGAGCAAGCTCTTGTACATCTGGTA
>CAYSMT010000388.1:0-3606 GCA_964432135.1 uncultured Acidobacteriota bacterium | reverse complement strand
CCATGGCATGTCTCGGCCTTCCATCCGGACTATCGAATGCGCGACCGAGAGCGAACACCGCCGAGCAGCCTCCTGCGCGCACTCGACGCGGGACACGCCCAAGGCTTGCATCACGTCTACCCGGGCAACTTCCGCGGCTTCAGCGATGATGAATCGACGCGATGCCCCTCCTGCGGTCACGTTCTCATCGAACGTTCGCTCTGGGAGGTGGGCCGTCTTCGCCTCGCCAAGGGCGCCTGCACGGGATGCGGGACACCCCTTCCTGGCATCTGGCCCGACGCGCGAGTCCCCTTGCGAGCGAGCTGAGCCGTGCTGAAGGGCCCAGTGGCTCAGTCAACTCCGCTCAAGCGGCGCGTCAGCTCGCGGACGAGCACCGGCAAGGCCTCGTAGATCTCCCCGGAGCTGGACGCGGGATGGCTCACACGCCGGTGCATCACGACGAGACCGCTGCGAAGGTCCACGAGGAGCAGGTCGAGATCAACCCCGCGGGCGATTCCCTGGTGGCCGGCCTTCGGGACGACGTAGTCCGGCCGCTCCTCCGGCATCAGGATGATCTCATCCGGCGGTACGGGCATGTACTCTCCAGCACTCACCGTACCGTGACCGGCCAGAACGACAAAGGCCGCGAGGCGCGCTCCGGTTGAGGCTGGGAGCTCGAGCAGGCTGCGCAGGCCGAGATCGGCTCCCGTGCGAAAGCGCCGTGCACCCGCGACCCGCTGCTTGGCCCAGGCCTGCTCGACCCCGCGCCGGAAGGAGGTGAATGCCTCCCCTTCGGCACCCTGGACGACGCGCAGGCCGTGCCCGGCGAAGGCTTGGCGCAGCTTTGTCTCGACGGCCTGAGCGAGGTGCTCGCGCGAAGAGCCGGTCGCCTTGACGCCACGTATCGAGGGCGCCATCACGAGAAGCGAACCGTGCAGCTCGCGGGAAACCTCGAAGACGGGAGGTCGGGAGAGAGAGCATCCCCCAAGGGCAAGGCCGAACGAGACCGCTGTGACCCCCAGGAGCCGCCTGACGTAGTGCCCGCGGTACAAGGCATGAGCCCATTGAAGCATCTTCTCCTCCCTTGCTCCGGACCCCGTCGGACCCAGCCCGGGCGCGATGGCGGTCCCTGATAGGAAGTATAGAATCCCCCCTCCAACCATGGGAGAGAAGAAGATGGATCCACGGACTATTCTCGATAAGCTCGGCCTGTCTGATGAGCTCCTCGACGGCCTCGGCGGCGGCTCGAAAAAAACGACGGCCAACGGCGCCGTCATGGAGTCGTTCAATCCCTCAACTGGCGAGTCGCTTGCCCGCATCCGCTGCTGCAGCACCGAGCAGGCCGAGGGAGCCATCACCCGCGCACAGGAGACTTTCCTGCGTTGGCGTGCCGTCCCGGGCCCCGTTCGCGGCGAGCTCGTGCGCGAGCTGGGCAACGCCTTGCGCGAGCGCAAGGCCGAGCTCGGCGCGCTCGTCTCGCTCGAGATGGGCAAGATCCGGGCCGAGGGCGAAGGTGAAGTCCAGGAAATGATCGACATCTGCGATTTTGCCGTTGGTCTCTCGCGACAGCTCTACGGGCTCACCATCGCCTCTGAGCGTCCTTATCACCACCTCAGCGAACGCTGGCATCCCCTCGGCGTCGTTGGCATCGTCTCGGCTTTCAACTTTCCGGTCGCTGTGTGGGCCTGGAACGCAGCGCTCGCGGCGGTCTGCGGCGACACGATGGTCTGGAAGCCCTCCTCAGAAACGCCGCTATGTGCCCTGGCCGTGCAGAAGATCTGCGACGAAATCATGGAAAAGCACGACGCCTGGGGTCTGTTCAACCTGATCGTCGGCCCGGGACGCAGCGTCGGTGAGACCTTGATCGGAGATCCGCGCGTACCTCTGATCTCCGCCACCGGGTCGACCCCGATGGGACGGCACGTAGGCGAAGTCGTCGGCCGCCGCCTCGGACGGGCCATCCTTGAACTCGGCGGCAACAATGCCGTGACCGTCCTCGATGACGCGGATATCGGCATGGCCGCGCGGGCCATCCTCTTTGGCGCCGTGGGCACCGCCGGCCAACGCTGCACCTCCACCCGCCGCATCTTGATGCACAAGAGCATCGCCGACGAGCTCGTGACGAAGCTTCGCGCAGCCTACGAGCAGGTGAGAATTGGCGATCCGCTCGCACCCGAGACGCTGATGGGACCGCTGATCAACGCTCGCGCCGTCGAAGACATGCAAGCCGCCCTCAAGAAGGTTCGCCAGCAGGGTGGCGAGATCCTCTGTGGCGGCAAGATCCTCGATCGGCCCGGCCACTTCGTCGAACCAGCTCTGGTTCGCATCGCTCACAACCAAGCCATCGTGCACGAAGAGACCTTCGCCCCGATTCTCTACCTGATCGAGGTCGACGATCTCGACGAGGCCATCGCCGTCAACAATGAGGTACCCCAGGGTCTGTCCTCAGCGATCTTCACGACGAACTACCTCGCCGGAGAAACCTTCACCTCTGCCCTGGGCAGTGACTGCGGCATAGCCAACGTCAACGCTGGCACCTCGGGAGCGGAGATCGGTGGCGCCTTCGGCGGCGAGAAAGAAACCGGCGGCGGCCGAGAGGCCGGCTCAGACTCCTGGAAGCTCTACATGCGCCGGCAGACCTGCACGCAGAACTACTCGCGGAAGCTCCCCCTGGCCCAAGGGATCCACTTCGGCGACTGATCGATCCGAGGAAACGCCGCCGGCCCGGACGAGCTTAGCCTCCCGCACGGCCGAGCTGTGCGGCGAACTCGCCGAGCAGATCCGCGAGCCGGCGGGCGCCCTCTACCGGCATGGATGCGTAGAGCGAAGCGCGCAACCCTCCGACAGAGCGATGCCCCGCCAGCCCGACCAATCCCCGCTCCCGGGCTGCCTGGAGGAAGTCGGCTTCGCGTTCCGCCTCGTGCAGGCCGAAGACGATGTTCGTTCGTGAGCGCACCGCGGGCTCGGCGTGTCCGTGGTAGACCTCAGGATGCGCGTCAAGCGCCTCGTAGACGATGCGGGCGCGATCGACGGCCCGCTGGCGCATCTCTTTCGCTCCGCCCTGCGCCTCGATCCAGGCAAGCATCCCGTTGAGCAAGTAGACGAGCGCGGTCGGCGGCGTGTTCAGCCGAGAAGCCGCGGCTGCGTGGGCTGCGTAGGAAAGCATCTCGGGCAGCTCCCGCGCACGCCGCTCGAGCAGGCTCCGGCGGATGATGACAACACTCAGACCCGCGGGGCCGAGATTCTTCTGAGCCCCGGCGTAGAGCAGGTCGATCCGGTCGCTTCTCAGGGGGCGGAGGAGAATGTCCGAGCTCGCATCCACGACAAGGGGCACCTCGAGCCCCTCGGGCAAGGCGGTGATCTCGGTACCGGCCACCGTATTGTTGGAGGTCAGGTGAAGATAGGCGGCGCGGGGATCGCAGCGCCACGCCTGCCGGGGTGGAATGCGTCGAAAGCCCTCATCTTCCGAAGAAGCCACGACGCGAGCCCGACCCCAGCAACGCGCCGCGGCCAGCGCTTTGAGCGACCACCGACCCGTGACGAGGTAGTCGGCAACCCCCTCGGCGGGCAGGAGAAAAGCAGGAACGAGCGCGAAGTGCATCGAAGCCCCCCCCGGCATCAGCAAGA
>CAYSMT010000387.1:0-3607 GCA_964432135.1 uncultured Acidobacteriota bacterium | reverse complement strand
GGCTGATCCCGTCAGGCCGCAAAAAGAGCACATGACGCGGCGCGAGCGGAGCACCCGACGCGGCAATCACCTGAAACTCCTCGCCGCCGAGAGTCTCGATAAAAGTACGGGCCTCCCCGATTGTTGCGCTGCCGGCGAGGATCTGGGGTGTCGCGCCATGGTGAAGCGCCAGGCGCATCAAACGCCGCAGCACATGATGCACATGCGCGCCAAAGATACCCCGATAGACGTGGGCCTCATCAATGACAACCAACGCCAGGCGCGAGAAGAAGGCGGACCAGGTCTCGTGAGAGGGTAGGATGCCCAGATGAAGCATGTCGGGATTGGTGATGAGCACCGCTGGTGGATCGCGGCGGATCTTACGCCGCTGACCTTCCGGGGTGTCGCCGTCGTACACCTCGACCGCCCGACTTCCGAGCAATCCTTGGGCCTCGAGAAAAGTGCGGATCGTGCCGAGCTGATCCCGAGCCAACGCCTTGAGTGGGTAGAGAAAGATGGCCCGCGCCTCAGGATCTCGGGCGCGGCGGGCGAGAAAGGCGAGCAGGTAGGACAGGGTCTTACCGGAGGCCGTCGGTGTCGCCAACAGAACATGCTCTCCCGCAGCAACGCGCTCAACAGCCTCAGCCTGATGGCTGTACAACGCATCCACTTCGAGAGCCTCGAGCCCGACACGGCCGCCGGGCGGAAGCCCACCGGAAGGCATCGCATGCTGCGCCGGCCTCCCCGGGGCGAGCCCGGAGTAGACGACCTGCTGGCCCAGCCGGCGATCCGACTGGAGCTTCTTGATGAATCGCCTCATGGCTCACCCTGGCTCAGCCTAGCCCGGTCCCGGACGCGCTTCCACCAGCGCGAGCACAGCACGGGTTAGACTGGCACGGACCACGGAGGCCGAAGGTGCAGATTCCCTACCTGGAAGGCGAGATTCGGGAGAGCTTCGATCGCTGGCTCGAGGAGACCCTCGCACGCTTCAGTCCTTCCCTCACCTTCACCGAGATTCGCAAGGGCGTGCAGGCGCTTTCTGAGATCTATGTCGTGGAGCGACGTGAGGATGGAAGGATGGCTGCACGAGCCATCGACGGCCAAGGCAAGCGCGCAGCCCTGGCCACCTATTACGCTGCCCTACACTTTCTGGCGGTCCACCACGCGCTCGTGATGCTCGGCGAGGAGAGCCTCGGCACTGTCCGTCGGATCCACGATCTCGGCTGCGGGAGCGGTGCCAGCGGTGCGGCCGCCGCAATGACCCTCGGAGGTGTCGCTCGGCTGGTCGCCTATGACCGCTCGGGATGGGCGCTTGACGAAGCTCGACAGACCTACCGCAGCTTCGGCCTCGAAAGCCATATGCGCCGCGACGAACTGCCAAAGGCCTTTCCCCAGACAAACCCGGGCGACCTGCTCTGTTTCGGATGGGTCATCTCAGAGCTCGAAAACAAGCAACGTCTCGTCCTACTCAAGCGCCTGCGCGCCGCTGCCAAGCGACACGTCCCACTCCTGATCCTCGAAGCACTGTCCACGCGCATCACTCCCTGGTGGGCTGACTGGGAAGATGCCCTCACCGCACTCGGTGTGCGCAGCGAAATCATTCGCGTAGCCATCGAGAGGCCCTACTGGATCCAAGACATGGACAAAGCCGCGCGACTCGACCATCAGGTTATCGGAGCCCGGGTCCTCGCCGGTCCTTCGGCGTAGAGTCATTGGAAATGAAACACCTCCAACTCGGCGCCGCCATATGTCTGCTGCTCATCTCGCTGGTCGTGGTGAGCTTCGCATTGGCGTCCTCGGAATCCCGGGGCTACGCCATCCCGGCCGCGGTATTCCTGCTGCTCGCTCTCGTGCTGCTCACCTTGCGTCAGAGGAGTCGAATCCACGACACGAAGAGAGCCCTCCGTCGCAGCCGGATCCGCTCCCGCGCCATCGTTGAGGCGAGCCCCGATGGCATCGTCCTGTTACGCGGCACCCGCATCACCCACGCCAACCCAGCCTTCCGCAGACTCTTCGGCATCGCTCCCGATGACCTGGTCGCGGGACGCGAGCTTCTCGAGCTTGTGAGTGAGGCGGATCGAGAACCTTTCGCCACCTGGATCTCCCAACGCGCGGCAGGTGCCGTCGAACCCGAGCAGCTCGAATTCAATGGCCTGCGCCGCAGCGGCACTGAAACGGCTCTCGAGGCGAGCTGCGCTCTCGTGCCCTTCCGCGATGGGCAACAACTCGCACTCTTCTTGCGAGAGATCGGCCCTCGCCGAGCCCTTGAGGCACGCGCACGACAGCTCGCGCGGGTCGAGGCCCTCGCAGATGCAGCCGGCGAGTTTGTTGAAGAGTTCGAGACGGTATATCGACGCATCCGCTCCCTTGCCCGTGAGGGCGATGAGGACATGCCGTCCTTACTCGAGAAAATCGACCGCGCCGCCACGCGCGGCATCTCACTCGCCCGACGCGCACGCGCACTGACTCCGGCCCCGCTTGATGCCTCGCGCTTCGCGCCGCTTGACTTTTCGCACCTCATCTCGGAGCTATGCGCCCATGCGCTCGCGAGTCTGCCCGAGTCCATCACCCTCAAGGCAACGATCGACACCAACAAACGGATCGTGATCCGTGGTGACCCGGGGCAGCTTCGCCAAGCTGTCTGGCAACTGCTCGTCAACGCCGCTCAAGCCCAGGAGGAAGGTGAGCTCGCGCTCCGACTGCGCACCCTGCGGCTCGACTCAGCGGGTGCTTCACGACGTCCGGGAAGCGACAACACCCACTATGCGATGGTCGAGATCCGCGACACGGGTCCCGGAATGAGCGCGACGGTCCGCCGGCGCGCCTTCGCGCCCTTCTTCACGACCAAGGGAAAGCGTTCTTCCGGACTGGGACTGACTCATGTGTACGGGGTCACCCGATCCCATGGCGGTTTCGTGGAGCTCGACACGGCTGTCGGGAGGGGAACCATCGCCCGCCTGGCCTTTCCCCTGGTAGATCCCGCTGCGCTGGGTGATGCCGCGGCCGACCCTGAGACCCCCGGGGATCCCGCGCGACGCTGGCGCGGCCGAGAGTCTCTGCTCGTGGTGGATGACGACGCTCTGACGCGGAGCGAGGCCTCCCGGGTCTTGGAAAGCTACGGGTACCTCGTGGAGCTCGCCTCAACGCCTCGCGAAGCCATCGAGAGGCTGCGCAAGCGACCTGCGATCGATCTCGTACTGCTCGACATGGTGTTGCCCGGAAGAAACGGTCCTGAAGTTCTGCAGACCATTTTGCGCCATTGGCCAGGCCAACGCGTGCTGATGATGAGCCCCTATCCGCTGCCCGAGCAGGAGGAGCTCGCCCTCTCGTTTGGTGCCGTCGGCGTGTACCTCAAACCACCCGATGCGTCGCGCCTGCCTTCTGCTGTGCGCGCGGGGCTCGATCAGCCACCCCCGGCCGCCATGCTCACGGGCCCCGTCTAACACGAATCACATGGGCCCTTCGGCGATGAGCACGCCGGGAACGCTCATGTGATGTGCCCCGCGCCGGAACACCTAGCCTTTTACGGCAAGTGGCGCTCCTTCACCGCGCGACGTATGCTGTGTTGGTATTCCTCCGTCAGCTCGCCCTCCCGCTGTTATGCGTGTTTCTGAGCGATCGACGACGG
>CAYSMT010000386.1:0-3631 GCA_964432135.1 uncultured Acidobacteriota bacterium | reverse complement strand
GCATGGGTGACTTTCGACCAGCAAATCGACTCGTCGGTTGCCTTGGATTGCATGGTCGCTGCTCGCGAGGCGGGAGTGAACTTTTTCGATAACGCCGAGATCTATGCGGAAGGGCGCGCTGAGGCAATGATGGGATCGATCATCCGCAAGCTCGGTTGGAAACGTTCCGATCTCGTGCTTTCTACGAAGATCTTCTGGGGCGGATCGGGACCGAACGATCGTGGCCTTTCCCGCAAACACTTGATCGAAGGTACGCGTTCGGCTCTTGCGCGACTGCAGCTTGACTATGTCGACCTGCTCTTCTGCCACCGGCCGGATCTCCACACCCCGATCGAAGAGACCGTGCGCGCGATGTCCTATCTTGTCGACCAGGGCTTCGCTTTCTACTGGGGAACGAGTGAGTGGAGCGCTGCGCAAATCGTCGAGGCGCATGCGGTGGCACGTCGCGAGCATCTCGTGCCTCCGACGATGGAACAACCGCAGTACAACATGTTCCACCGCGATCGCGTCGAGAAGGAGTATCTCCCGCTCTACGAGCGTTTCGGTCTTGGAACGACAGTCTGGTCACCACTCGGAAGTGGATTGCTCACTGGGAAATACGACGATGGAGAGCCCGAGGGGACGCGTAGCTCCCTCCCCGACTACGCTTGGCTACGCCGCAAGCTCCTCGGACCAGAGGGAGAAGAGAATCGTGCTTGTGTCCGCCGGCTCGCGACGATCGCACAAGAGCTCGGTTGCACGCGCGCTCAGCTCGCGCTCGCTTGGTGTCTTAGCAATGAGAAGGTGAGCACAGTGATTACAGGTGCTTCCCGCCCGGAGCAGGTTGAAGAAAACATGGCTTCGTTAGACATCGTTGGTCGCCTCGATGAGGTGATTGCTGCGCGAATCGAGAGCGTTCTCGGCAATCGTCCTCAGGCTGAGCTCGACTGGCGCGCCTGATAGCCATGGCGTGCCGAGCGGCCGGCCACGATCTCGACTGCTGCGCTAGAATCAGCTCATGCTAGCTTTGAGGCGTGCGCCGATCAGACTCGCGCTTGTGGCGCTTCTCGCCATGGCGATAAATGGCTGTTCGAAGGTGTTGCGTTATCCACGTCAAGTGATACCGGTCACATGGTCCGGAGATGAGGATTTGCTGCGCACCCTCAACCCGACGCTGCTCAGCGGATTGCTCACGAATCAGCTTGTCATCGAGATCGACTGGGTTGAGGGTGAGCGTCCGAGCGATGAGATCATTGCAGACTTCAAAACCTTCGTTCGCAGATATTTGCCGAAGCAAACCGCTCTTGAGATCCGTCTCGACGACGAGATCTCGCTGGCGGATTGGAAGACCATGAGCGATTCCGGAGAAATCAACCAAGTGGCCGAGCGCTTTCTCGACGAGCTGCCGCGGCCTTCTGAGGGACATGAGGCGATCTACATCGCGGTCATACCTCACTCTCTTGACGATGCCGGGTTGTATGGCCATGCTCACGGCTGGGTCGTCGAGCGTGAAGGGCGCAGGCGTTGGATAGATGGGATCTCGCTATTTCATGAGACGATCAGCAAGACGGCTACGTTATGGGTCAATGCGGAGCGCATCGAGCGCGCGACGTTGATCCATGAGTTCGGACATCTTCTCGGTTTGGTCCACAATCCGGCGCATACGCAAAAGGGCAATCTCGGGCACTGCACGAGCCCCAAATGCGTCATGACCCATCCTCGTTGGCGTTCGCGGGTCTACTGGAGCACGGTGGGCGTGCTTGGGAAGCGCATGCCGACCGACTTCTGCCACGACTGCCAGGCGGATATCGTCTGGGCCAAGGGGCGCTGGATCGCGAAGGCGCGGGCAGATCCAGGCTATGCCGGACTCCTGGCCAAAGGTGAACGCGCTCGTCGGGCGGTGCAGATGGGGCAATGGTTATGGTTGCACGACGATAGCGAGCGTGCGTTGGCGGTCGTAGAGAAAGCTCTCGAGGAGATACCCGACGATGCGCAGTTACTTGAATTCGAAGGAGATCTCCAGCGGAGCCGGCGAAATTTCCCTCTCGCACTGGCGTCCTATCGTCGCGCACTCGCGATCAAGGACGGCCCCGGTCCTCGAGCGGGAATGGCCTTGGTTCACTGCGCTAGGGGAAGCTACGCCCGGGCGCTCGCCAGCCTGGACCCCGCTTCGCTCGAGCTTCCGACCGATTTGACAACCGTGCGTGCCGCGAGCTGGGCGTTGATGGGCATCGGTCGCGCTGGAGAGGCTTCACGGTTGTGGGATCGTTACGTGGAACTGACAGGACGCGGTCGATCCGCACAACTGACGCATCAGCATCGCGTGCGGCTGCGGCGGCTGGCCGGTCGCATCCAAGACGCTGAACGCTTGCTACGCAGCTCGTTCCAGCGCTGGCCATGGGACCGGGTTCTGCTCGAGCAAGCCGTGCGGATCGAATTGGCTCTAGGCCGCCAGGAGCGTGCGCGGGTTCGTCTGCAGGCGATGGTCGCGAGCCTCGACGAGCTTGAGCGGACCAATGACGGAAAGCTGAGCGCTTTCCTCCAGGCGACACGGCTGGTCTATCTTGCTCTCGCTGGCGACGAGGCTCGAGTTCGCGAAGGGCTTGGGGCTCTCGACGAACGGACGCTTCGCGGTGAGGCTGACGGTGTCTCTTTGTTGCGCAAGGCAGAGGCGCTCGTCCTCATCGGTGAACGCGATGCGGCTCTCGACACCTTGAGCGCGTTGCGGGGTCTTCCCCTGCCGTTCAGCTATGAATGGGACGTCTGCCTCGACGAAGATCTCATGCCTCTGAGGGAGGACGCGCGCTTTCTGGTGCTCTTTCCCCGCTGCGGGGGATGAACTAGGCTTTTGGGTATGGAACTCAATCATCGCAATCTGATGAACGCCGCTGCGGAGGCGGCTGAGGCCGGGGCGAGGGCCTTGACTCCCTTTTTTTCTCGGAGCCGGCCCCTCGAGGTCGAGGAAAAGGCAGCGCACGATTTCGTGACTGGTGCCGATCTTGCCTCGCAACGGGTCATAACCCGCTACTTACGCGAGCGCTTTCCCGGGCATGACATCCTTTGCGAAGAAGGCGAGGGCTCCGCGTTTCTGGCGCCGACGCCGACCTGGATCGTCGATCCGCTCGATGGGACCACGAACTTCATCCATCGCTTTGGCGTTTTTTCCGTGAGTGTTGCTTGTGCGGTCGAGGGACGCGTCCTGGCGGGCGCCGTACTCGATCCGTCCCGGGGTGAACTTTTCACCGCCGCCCGAGGTCAGGGGGCCTTCCTCAATGGGGAGCGGATCCGCGTCAGTGGGCGTACCGGTCTTGACCGAGCGCTCGTGGCGACCGGCTTCCCCTTCCGCCGGCTCGAGCGTCTCGATCCCTTCCTCTTTAGCTTCCGCGCCGTCTTCAAGGAGGTGGCAGGCATTCGTCGTGTTGGTTCGGCGGCACTGGATTTGGCTTGCGTTGCTTGTGGTCGCTTCGACGCTTTTTGGGAGGAAGGACTCTCGGCTTGGGATATGGCCGCGGGTAGCTTGCTCGTCGAGGAAGCTGGGGGTCGCGTCAGCGATTTCCTGGGTGGAGCATCATTTCTTTCGACGGGTGCGATCGTGGCCGGGCCGGCGGGCGTGCACAAGGCTCTGCGGAGCTCCATCGCGGAGCACCAGGGG
>CAYSMT010000385.1:0-3642 GCA_964432135.1 uncultured Acidobacteriota bacterium | reverse complement strand
GTTGGTGTGCTGACCCCACATCAAACCCGCCGCGTAGAACAATCCGATCGCACCGGCCGAAATCGTAAACAATCCGAGAAGGGGGCGACCGGCCCGCTCGCTCTTGAACGCGGGCAACAGGGCCCGAACGACGAGCGCAAACCAGATGACTAGGCCGAGTAGGAGGAAGGTTTGCCAGAACCGACCGAGATCGACGTACTCATAACCCTGATGTCCGAACCAGAAGTTGATGGTGTGACCGAGCCACTGATGCACACCGAGCCATTCACCGAGCATCGAGCCGGCGACGATTACCAGGATGCAAATATAGAGAAAGTTGACCAACAAGCGCTGAAGCTTGGGTTCGCGGCCTCCGATCGCGGGCGCGATGAATAAGCCGGTGGCGAGCCAGGCCGTAGCGATCCAGAAGATGCCCGCTTGAGTATGCCAGGTGCGAAGCACGGAGTAAGGCAAGATCGACGGGACATCAATGCCATAAAAACCATCACCTTCGACTCCATAATGCGCGACGATGGCGCCAAAGATGACTTGCAAGCAGGCTAAGAGACCGACCGTCCAGAAATACTTGTAGGTTGCACGCATCGAAGGCGTCAGCTCAAGGCCGGAGAAGGGGTCTCGTGTGGGTAGGTTGGGGTTAAGTTCATCTCCACGGCTGCGCGCAAAGTACCAGCCGAGAGCGCCGATGCCCGCCAGCAAGGCTGCGATGCTCACGACCGACCACCCGACGATCGAAGCGGTCGGCGCGTTGCCAACCAGCGCTTCGGCGGGCCAGTTGTTGGTGTAGCTGACCTTCTCGCCGGGACGCTCGGTGGCGCAAGCCCAGGCGGCCCAGAAGAAGAAAGCCGCCAGGTCTTCGCGCCGCCCGGCATCGGGAATGGAGGCCGGAGCGATCGCGTAGGCCTCGCGCAACTCAGTGAGACTCGGATCGTCCCCGAAGAGAGCATTGTAGTGGGCCATGACCTTGCGGATCGCCCGCGCCCGATCATCGGAGACGGTAAGGGTCTTGCGCGAGGCATCGTAGCGGTTAACCCGCATTTCCTGCCTCAGGCGGTGCTCGAACGAGGCCCTTTGAGAGGGAGTCAACGCAGCGAAAGGCTGACCGAAAGCATCTCCAGCCCAGACCTCGAGCAACGCCTCCGCCTCCCGGTGCAGCCAGTCTGCGGACCAGTCAGGCGCGACGTAGGCCCCGTGGCCCCAGAGCGATCCAACCTCTTGGCCGCCCATCGACTGCCAGACATTCTGTCCGTCAAGCAGTTGAGCACGCGTGAAGAGGGTCGTCCCACTGTCCGTGACGATGCGCTCTGGTCGCGGAGGAGCCTGCTGATAGATCTCGTAGCCGAAGTAGCCGAGCACAATAAAGGAAATGATGAGGACCAGGGCGAATGCCGTGATGTGCTTGCGGTAGGTCATGGGGTCGTTCCTCCATCGCCGCGTCATAATTGCGGATAAACGGATCCGCATATCTTTTTCCTGGCGCAGACACTACAGCGCGTATACTGGATGTCAAGGTCCAGAACTTGTCCTAGGTCAAGAAAGGAGAGGTCGAAACGTGATCTCCCAAACTGCCGAGTACGCCCTCCGAGCCGTTGTCTGCCTCGCTGACCATGACGGCGGCCCTATGACGACACAGCAAGTCGCTGAAAAAACGCAGGTTCCAGCCGGCTATCTTTCGAAGGTGCTCCAGGCTCTCGCGCGCGTCGGCCTGGTCGACAGTCAGCGTGGTCCCACCGGTGGCTACACCCTGAGAGGTAGCTTGGACGCCATCAGCGTGCTGGACGTGGTCAACACGGTGGACCCTCTCGCGCGCATCACCTCCTGCCCGCTCGGTCTGAGTTCTCATGGCGCGGAGCTGTGCGCGCTCCATAGACGACTTGACCAAGCGGTGGCTGACGTCGAGAGCTCCTTCCGCCAAAGCTCGATCGCCGATTTGCTGCGAGAAGGCAGCAGTCCGCCACCCTTGCGAGAGAGAAGCAAGGCGTAGACCGCGACAAGCCCCACAGAAGCTAACCTTCGATGCAGCGGCCGTGGACGCTCCCTCAGCGGGGAGAATCGTCCCCCGCCGGTTCTTCGTCGGCCTCGCGCCGCGGGAGAAGCGACCCACCGGCACCGGGCGGATCGATCAACCGGCCCGGACGAATAGCTGCGTTGCCAAAGCGGCGACGCAGCTCGTCGGTCGCGCGAGCAACTTTCCGGGAGCGTTCTCGCTCAGCATCGGGGAAAAGCGTCCCGGGAAGCTCCCGGCGCGGCACGAGCTGGCTCGCACCGACGCCGAGCAGGCGTACGCCCCGACCTCCGAAATCAACCTTTTTACGCCACAGCTCCCGCACTGCGGCGAAGATCTCCTCGCTCAGGTCAGTTGGCACGTCAAAGGTGTGGTGGCGCGTCACCGTGTGGAAGCGCTCATCCCGAGCCTTGAGGACAACACAGCGCGCACACAACTCTTTGTCCCGCAGCGCCCGCGCGACGCCCTCAGCGCGAGCCAATAACTCGCGACAAATGCGCTCATCATCGACCAGATCTTCAAGGTAGGTTCGTTCCTCGGAGATCGAGCGTTGGGGTTGAACCAAATTGATGGGCGTCTCGTCCTCCCCCCGAGCCCGAGCCGCTAGAAAAGTGGACGCCGAGACGCCGAAATGACGACGCAGCAGAGCTTCGTCCACCGCGGCGAGCTGGCCAATGGTCGTCACGCCGAGACGCTGCAAGCGCGCCGCCATTTTCGGACCGACACCAGGGATCTTCCGCACACTCAGCGGGTGGATCCGAGGGCGGAGCTCCTTGGGCCGAATGACGACGAGCCCATCGGGTTTGTCGAGATCCGAGGCAATCTTGGCGAGAAAGCGGCAGCTCGCAAGACCAATGCTCGCCGTGAGACCCTCCTCGTGGTAAATCATCTCTTTGAGTTCTTCTGCCAAATCGCGGGCGCGGCCGAGCGACGGCGAGAACCCGGTCAGCTCGGCATAGGCCTCGTCGACAGAGACCTGCTCGACAACCGGAAGCGCCTCGCGTAGCAAGTTAAAGATCCGCCGCGAACAATCTCTGTAACGCGACATATGGCCATGGATCCACACGGCGTTGGGACAGCAACGACGCGCCACGACCGAGGGCATCGCCGAACACACGCCAAAATGCCGAGCCTCGTATGAGCAAGTCGCGACAACCCCTCGCAACCCTGGATAACCGATGATGACAGGCTGGCCCATGAGCCGCGGGTCATCCCGCTGCTCGATCGCTGCGAAGAAGGCATCCATATCAAGGTGGAGAACGATGCGCATCGAAACGATTCTGACGCGGCGATCGACATGGCGCCTCCTTAGCTTCCAACGCAAACTCTTCCACCGTGGAGTGAAGAACGTTTCAAGCGTCGCCGATCCGGCGCTCCCTCCCGGCTCATCGCGCCCACTAGGTCAGAGCTCGCAAGCGCCGACCCCAAAAAGCTCGACTTTCTCTCTTGAAACCCGCCCTCAGCGCTCCTTTTCCGCAGACTGCCACACGTCTCTTTCGAGCCCTGTGCTAACCCTCTCACCCCCCTTTCAAAAGGTGTGAGGTGAGGCCTCAACGGTGCGCTTTTCGCGCTTTTCCCATCCAGCTCCTGACCTGGCACGCCGATTGTCCTGGGTTTCAGGCCGCGATCGCGGTCTTGTA
>CAYSMT010000384.1:0-3649 GCA_964432135.1 uncultured Acidobacteriota bacterium | reverse complement strand
CTTCGGCCGGATCGATGACCGCGGGATACTCCTCCGGGGAAAGCCAGCCATCCCAACGCCGCCTGCCGTCGGCCCAGGAAGTGGGGATGCTCCCGTCAAACCCTACGCGACGCGGAAGTATGCCGATCACTGTCCAGGCGATCCGGCCGGAGCGATCCGCGACGACGATATTCTGCGCTGGGATTCCGCTGCGATGAGCGATCTCGACAACCTCCTCCACCGTCGTCGCGCTCTCGATCGCGAGCTGATGGAGATTGGTGGCAAAGGCCTCCTGGGCAACCCAGCGCAGCGCACGCTGGCGACCCCGGTGGTCCTTACCCCAAAGCGGACCCCAGATCGTCCAAGCGACATCCACAATCTCTGCCTCGCCGCCCCTGACCTCGATACGTTCCTCGTAATGCTCGAGCTTCCGTGGCCCACCGGGCGTGAGGTAGCGCTCGGGGTGCTTGGGATCCCGCTCCAGCAAGACGAGATCGCTCCAATCCCCTTGAGTGTTCGTGAACCCCCAGGCCACCTCACCGTTGCTTCCGACAACCATGAAGGGCACTCCTGGCAAGGTCACCCCCGTGATGCGTCGAGCCCGTCCGGCTTCCTTATTCGAGCCGAGCACGAAGGATGCGCGGTACCAGGTATTCGGCACGTCAAGCGAGAGATGCATGTCGTTGGCGAGCCAAGCGCCTCCACCGGCGCTGTGCGCTCCATCGACGGCCCAGCTGTTGCTCCCCGGCACGGGATCGTTTGCGACAATGTGTCCGCTTCCCTCCTCGACACGCGAAAGCGATCCACGCAGGTCCAAGACCTCAGGTTCTGGAATCGGCGGTGCCTCGAAGGCCTGGCCGATCAAAGGCGCGTCCCAGACCGTTCCCCGAGGGGTCAGAAACGCATAGAGCGGCTCGGGCAACAGATCGTGCATCACCCCAAGGACAGACTCTGCCCCACCCTGGGACTGAAGAAAGAGATACATCGAGTAAACCGTGAGTATCGAATCCTCGGCCAGCCAAGGCTCGGGGCTTGTCCGGAGCACGAGGTACTCGAAAGGACGCACATCGAGCGTCTCGAGCCCGGCATTGACCCCCTCGGCGTAGGCCTCCATCAGCTCTCGTTCTCCAGGCTGTGCTTGGTCGAGCACCTCGCGAGCAAGGGCGCGAAAGCGATGCCGGCGGTGACCTCGGTCCACCTCAAGCGCCACCTCGCCGAACAAAGCGGACAGCTCCCCTGCCGCCTGGCGTCGGGCGAGATCCATCTGGAAGAAGCGGTCCTGGGCGTGAAGGAAGCCTGTCGCCCGCGCGAGATCAATGCGATCCCGCGCGTAGATCGTAGGAGTACCGAGATCATCTCGCTCGACGCGCACCGGCATCTGCAGACCCGCGAGCTTGATACGACCCTCGAGCTGGGGCAGGCTGCCTCGTATACTCAGCCAAAGCCCTCCGGCGAGCGCCACGATGAGCAGCCCAAGCGCCAGAGCCGCCATGAGCACCCGGCGCCATACGCGACGCCGTCGGGAAGGACGCGGTCGTGCCTCGGTTTTCATCGTGATCTCCCTCGAATCCCTATCCTTCGTCCGGCACTCCGCGACAAGATCGCGGAGACCGTTGAGACCCACCTCTCCGTACTTGCCGAAGGGCGCGTCGTTCCAGCGCGCTCAAAGATACACTGCCCCAGCGTCTCGAGTACGCGAGAGCCATGCCAGCGGTGCGCAGACCGAATGGCCCACGCAACGATATGCGGGGGGCCACGCAGACGAGGGTAGACACCTGTTCCCGTGATCGCTCGCAAGGCGAAGAAACCGACGGACGGAGCGTCACCTCCCTCGCGCTGCGCTCAAACCGCTCGCAGGTCCTCAGACCCGGCTGGCTATGGCCGCGGCTCGCGCTCCTCCGATGCGGGACGATAGAGGATCGCACGCCGCCCCCGGAACTCGACCAACTCGGCGGCGAGACGCCGCGCAAGCTCTCCCGCCGCAATCCGCGGCTCGAGTGCGCAACTTTTCGCCACCGCGATCTTGATGACTTCGCGAGCACAAAGAGCTTGCTCAGCCGAGGCGACGACTTCATCCGAAAGACCCGCCCGTCCGACCCGCAGGAGCACGGGCTCTGCGTGCATACGCGCCCGCAACCGTCGTCGATCTTTGCCAGAAGTCGTATGACGCACGCACGGCGACAGATCCCCGTCCGCTGCTTTCGGTCCGGGCGAGGCCTCCTTCGACCAACTTCCCATTGTCTCCCCGCGAGCGCGCGAAGGTCAGCGCGTCTCATCTTCGGCCAAGCTGGCCGGTCATGTCGAGATTCCGAATACGTTCAATGCATCCAACTAACTGAAATAAAACGACTTAAATCATGGCCCGCCTGTTGCATCTCGCTGCCTCGCCGTTGTGAAACGCCCGCTGACGGGCAGGAGATGTGTGCCATGTTATCTCGACACCTGAGAACACTCCTCGTCACCGCCACCCTGGGCCTGCTCGTCGTTGGCCCGATCGTCGCGCAGGCAACCCTTCCGGACCGATCTGCCGGGAAAGCACTCCAGCGCCATGGGATGGGAGTCGCGGTAGCCATCGATAAGAAGGCCGCTCCTGACCTGATCACGACGACCGAGAAGATCACCGGGAATGGGCGCCTCCGGGTCGTGCTCAACTATGACTCCGGAACAGACCTCGCGGCGCTGGCCACCCAACTCGGGATCAACCTCGTTGCCGACTACGAGGACTTCAAGGCTGGCGTCGTGGAGCTCACGCCGAGTCAGCTCCCCTCGCTCCTCGCCAGCAGCAGCGTGAGCTATGTCGTTCCCAATCGCCCGCTGCAGCTAACCAGGACCACCCTGAAGCCCATCACGCTAGGCGAAGTGAGACCTGTCGAATCCGTGAAGCTCTCGATCGAGAAGGACAGCCACCTCCGGGCGGCCGTCGGTCTGGCGGATCTCGGCGTGATCTCCGGCCCGGCTTCCGCTTCCATTGCCGTCATCGACTCTGGCATTGCGGAGCATCCTGATCTGCGCGCAATGGGTACGCAGAGAAGCCGCATCCTCGTGCACCGAGACTTCACCGGAGAGAACCCCGGAACGAGCTACGATCCCTTCGGCCACGGAACGCACGTCGCAGGTATCATCGCGGGCAACGGAGCCATGATGGCGAGCTCAGGATCGCGCCCCTACATCGGCGTGATGCCCAACGCGCGACTCGTCGATCTGCGCGTACTCGACGCGCAGGGCAGAGGTACTCTCGACAACCTGTTGCGAGCTTTGGCCTGGACCTTGGACCATGCGGCAGAGTACAACATCCGCGTTGTCAACCTTTCCTTGGGAACGGCTCCCGGCGAATCCTACGAGACAGACCCGCTTTGCCTCGCAGTCAAGGATGTTGTCGATGCGGGCATCACGGTCGTCGTCGCCGCAGGTAACCACGGCAAGACAGAAGACGGGCAGAAGCTCTACGGCGGGATCCTCTCCCCGGCGAACGCACCCGAAGTGATCACGGTCGGAGCAGCGAACACCTTCCAGAGCGATACTCGCGATGACGACGGCGTGACGACATATTCCTCTCGCGGTCCAACGCGTACCTCGCGCGACGTCGATGACAACGCCGATGGCACGATCAGCGAGAACGAGAAACGTTACGACAATCTGCTCAAACCAGACCTCGTAGCGCCGGGTAACC
>CAYSMT010000383.1:0-3660 GCA_964432135.1 uncultured Acidobacteriota bacterium | reverse complement strand
GAAAATCCCCCTTGGCGGTCTTTCCGGCGAGGAAGGCCGCCGCTCCGAAGCCGGTAGCGAGACCCAGGGACAGAAGTGCGCCGGCGAGGCCGACGACAACCTGAGAGAGCTTGTCCCACCAAGCGCGGGGGGAGCGCATGCCGTTGACGAGCAGGTGCCAGCGCAGCCAGGCCAGGGCGAGGATCTTGCGTTTCACGACAGCTCAGCCGAGCCAGGAGAGCGAGCTGGGGGCTACGGACTCCGCGTCAACGAGGCTCAGGAAGGCCTCTTCGAGAGTGAGCGTGCGTGCGCCCGCGTCCTCGTCGTCGACGCGCACGCCCGTACGCAGCGCGTCGAGAGAACCGTTGGCGACGAGGCGCCCCCGATGAATGATCGCGATCTCGCTGCAGAGCTTTTCGACGATCTCCAGGATGTGAGAGGTGAGAAAGACCGTCACGCCGCTGTTGACGAGGGAGGCGAGCAGATCCTTGATCATGCGCGAGGCGACGGCGTCGATGCCTTCGAAGGGTTCATCGAGGAAGAGCACGCGCGGGCCGTGGATTAACGCTGCTGCGAGAGCGAGCTTCTTTTTCATCCCATGGCTGTAGTCGACGATGAGCTTGTCCGGGTTATCTTCGAGGCCCATCAGCTCGAGTAGCTCTTCCGCTCGTTCACGTAGCGGGCGTTTGGCGAGGTTGTACATTCGCCCTACAAAGGTCAAATACTCGCCCCCGCTCAGCCGATCGAAGACGGCGAGTTCCTCAGGAACGACGCCGATGAGCTGTTTGGCGCGAACGGCATCCCTGTCGACGTCGTGACCCAAGATGCTTGCCCGGCCGGATCCGATACGGAGCAAGCCGGTAAGCATCTTGATCGTCGTCGACTTTCCCGCACCGTTTGGTCCGAGAAAGCCAAAGAAAGTCCCCGCTGGAACCTGGAGATTCAGGGCATCGACGGCGACGACATCACCGAAGCGGCGGGTCAGAGCGCTTGTTTCAACCGCGATCGGCATCCTTTGCACCTAGGCGGGGGGAGCGACGCTGCGTTGGCCGAGCTCTCGGTCGACCAGGAACAGACCTTGCGGGGCCCCCTGGATCAGCTTGAGCTGTTGCACGACGGCATCGACGGAAGCTTCTTCTTCGACCTGTTCGGCGACGAACCATTCAAGGAAGATCTTGCTGGCCCGGTCGCGCTCGCTCTCCGCCAGGTCGACAAGATTGTTGATGCGCTTGCTGACGCCCTGCTCGTGCTCGTACGCGTGAGCGAAGGTGGCCAGGGGTGAATCCCAGGTGTTCTGCGGCTTGTCGATCGCGTCGAAGACGACGCGTCCGCCGCGTTCGTGGATGTAGTCGTAAATTTTTCCTGCGTGAGCAAACTCTTCCTGGGCTTGGACTTTCATCCAGTTGGCGAAACCGGGCAGATTGATCTGGTCGAAGCTCGCCGCCATGGAAAGGTAGAGGTAGCCGGAGAAGATCTCGTGATTGAGGTGGTCGTTGAGTGCGTCCTGGATTTTCTGGCTGATCAAGGTGCGTCCTCCCAGCGTGCGGGTAGCGATGAGGGGATTGTACCTGGCATGCGCGTGCCGACACAGTTTCACGGCAGGGCGGCTTGCTTCGGGCAATTCCGGGACCGAGCTTAGACCCCAGCGGCCACAAGGCCGACGAGAGAGTGGACGTGACGACGGCGCCTTCGAGCGAAAAGAAAACGAAGAAGCGACTCGGCGAACTCCTGATGGAGCGTGGGCTCCTTTCCGCTGAGGCGTTTAAACGGGCGCTGGTCATTCAACGTTCGCGCGGGAGTCGCTTGGGCGAGACCTTGCTCGCGGAAGGGCTCGTTGGGCGAAAACAGCTTCTTGAGCTCCTCGGCGAGCAGCTCGACGTGCCCACGATCGATCTCGAGCGCAGCTACGGGGACCCGCTCGTCCTCGATATCATTCCCAAAGACAAGGCTTTCGAACTCAAGGCCATCCCGCTCTATCTCGTGGACAACCAGCTCACGGTCGCCATTCCGGACCCAGAGAACCTCGCCAAGCTCGATGAGCTGACCTTCCTCACCGGCAAGCAGATTCTGCCGGTGCTGGCTCTCGAGCCGGATCTTGATCGCCACCTTGCGGAGTACTACGGCGAACTCGACCCCGCCTCGGGTATGAGTGGTATCAGCTTCGAGAACGAGTCGGGCGAGCAAATCGAGAACATCCAGCTCGACGAGGGGGCCGAAGACCGGCCCGCCGTGCGGCTCGTGAACCTGATCCTGGCTCGTGCCATCCAAGAGCGTGCTTCGGACATTCATCTCGAACCCCAGGAGTCGTCGTTGCAGGTGCGCTACCGCATCGACGGCAGTCTCCAGCCGCAGCCCTTCGTCGTGCCCGCTTCGGCGGTCTCGGTCGTGGTCTCGCGAGTGAAGATTCTCTCGCAGCTCGACATCTCCGAACGTCGCGTGCCCCAAGACGGCAAGGTCCAAGTGACCTACCGGGGTAACGCCGTCGACGTGCGCGTGTCGACCTTCCCGACGATCCATGGCGAGAAGGCGGTGCTTCGCCTGCTCGAGAAAGATCGCCAGGACTTCACGCTGGCCAGCATCGGCATGTCCGATGTGATCGTCCAAAACTGGAAGAAGCTGCTAATGCGCCACGAGGGTGTTCTGCTTGTCACCGGGCCGACCGGATCGGGCAAGTCCTCCACGCTCTACGCGACGCTCAAGCACCTCCACCGGCCGGATGTGAACATCGTGACTCTCGAGGATCCGGTGGAGTACGAGCTACCGGGCATCTCTCAGTCTCAGGTCAATGAGAAGGCGGGCTTTACCTTCGCCCGCGGGCTGCGTTCGCTCCTGCGCCAGGATCCGGACATCATGCTCGTCGGGGAGATTCGCGACCCCGAGACGGCGCATATCGCGATCCAGGCGGCGCTGACCGGGCATCTCGTGCTCGCGACGCTGCACACCAATGACGCACCTTCGGCGGTGGCTCGTCTCGTCGATATGGGCGTACCGCGCTTCCTCGTGGCGACCTCGCTGCTCGGCGTTTTGGCCCAGCGGCTCGTTCGGCGCATGTGTCCTGAGTGCGCGCGGCCCGTCGATCCCAGCGAAGACGAGCGAGAGCTCGTGGGGCGTTGGCTATCTCAGGGATTGCCCTTCGAGGAGGGTGCGGGTTGCGACCGCTGCCGTGATATCGGCTATCGAGGACGTCTCGGTGTTCACGAGTTGATCACGGTGGGTCCCGATGTGCGCCAGGTCATCGCCGAGGGAGTCGGAGATCGCGATCTCTATGGAGCGCTTCAGGAGGCCGGTTACGTCAAGATGTGGTGGGACGGTCTTGCCAAAGTCAGCGAGAGGGAGACCTCATTCCGTGAGATCGCGCGCAAGATCACGCCGGACTTGCCCGAGGAGAGTCACGTGCCTGAGATCTCGCCAGAACTCGAAGGAGCGGGGTGTTGACCGCTTGTGTGAACCATTCCGACCGGGAGAGCTCGCATCCTTGTGCCGGTTGCGCTAAGCCGATTTGTGGGGATTGCGTCGCGCCGGGAAGCGATCCGCCGCGTTGCTTCGATTGTGCCATCAAGTCCTCGGCCGAGGCGGTTGAAAGAGACGCAGAGCGTTCGCGCCGACGTGCGGCCGTGGCGCGCGCCCCGCGCAAGACTTCGCGAGTCGAGGGCTGGGTCAAGGTGACGGCGGTTATCGGTA
>CAYSMT010000382.1:0-3662 GCA_964432135.1 uncultured Acidobacteriota bacterium | reverse complement strand
GCGCGGCACTGCGGACAGCGACGTGCGGGGGCATCGGAGATCTTCTGGATCTTCTCGAAGACGTGATGGCATTGCGTGCATTCGTATTCGTAGATGGGCATCGGTGGAAGCTCCCAGGCCGTGGCGACCGGCCGCTTGCGAGCTATCATTTAGGACGTTTTCCGTCTCCTGTCAAAGCAGGAGCCCCGGTTTTCTCCCTCCTCGGAGGACGCGGTGAAGCCCTCGCTGCCACGCGGCGCCCTCTGGGACGCCCAGCTCGCCGAAGCGCTGGAGACTGCTGAGCACAGCGTCGGGGCCTACTACGCCATCCGACCTCGGGAGTGGGCCACGCGCTTTCGCTATGACATCGCCTCTTCGGCGGAGCATCCGGAACTCGCTTTCAGCCCATCGGCCCTGGCCCAGATCGTGCGCCTTGAGAACACGTCCCAGAGTACGAGCCGCTATCGCATCGTCCTGCGCGAGGCCGAGGTCTGCGCTCTGGGCGAGCTCTTCGGGCTACAGATCGTCCTGACAGCGGCCCTGGCGCATGAGCTCGTCCATCTCGTTCGTTTCGGGCAGGGCCTCGCCAGCTTCGACGCCTCCGATGCCGAGCGGCTCGAGGAGGAACGGCGCGTCACACGGGTCTCCGAAGAAGCCCTCCTGCGTTCCACGCCCCCAGATCAATGCGCGAACTACCGCCGGATCTTCGCGTCGATGGACCCGGGGCGCTAATTCGGACTATCCATGAGCCACCCGGCTGCGGGGACGCAGCTGCGAGTGTTCATGAATCATCCGAGCTAAGGACACCTTGCGTGGAGTCCCAGATCGGCTGGGGCGCAAAATCCACAAAGTCCGCGGAAACGAAGTGAAGCTCCATCTCACCGATGCGACCCCGCGGAGCCCAAGCGTGGTCCTCGCCATGCAGATGACCGTAGGCCGCCACCGCCACTCCCGAAGCCGCCAACAGGTCGAGAACCTCGCTCGCGCCACCCTGGGGCCCACGCGGAGGAAAGTGCAACAGTGCGATCAGGAGGTCTCCCTGGCGACGTAACGCCGCCGCCGCTGCGAGCGACAAGCGCAAGCGTTCGAGCTCACGGCGATAAATCGCGGGATCCTTCTCCGGGTCACCCCAGGGCATGTCAGGCAAGCTCCACCCTCGCGCCCCGCAAAGCACGACCCCTTCCTCGAGACGCAACGCGTCATGATGCAGCGCCATGAGGCCGGCCGGGAGAAGGGCGCGCATCTTGCGTGCGGAGCCCCACCAGGAGTCGTGGTTGCCTCGCAGAAGCACCTTGAGTCGGCCAGGACGGGAGGCGAGGAATGCGAGATCCTCGCGCACCTCGTCGGCTTTTCGTGCCCAGGAGATATCGCCGGTAACAAGGACGACATCGTCAGGGGCGACGAGAGCATCCCAGGCGCAAGCAACCTTCTGCGGATGATCGCGCCAGATCTCGCCGAAAACATCCATGGGGGTCGGCCGACCAAAGGAGAGGTGCGGATCTCCGAGGGCAAAGATTTTCAAGAAATCACTCCGAGCCCGTCCCGAAGCCAAGCACGTTGCGGGTGACGTGGGTCGCCAGGCGTGGGTTCTCAACAAGCCGTCGCAGCGAGTAACCGAGCCAGCCCGCGCCGAAGGGTACATAGACTCTCAGTGGATGCCCCTCCGCAACGAGCAGCCGCCTGAGCTGTGGGTCGACGCCGAGCAACATCTGGAACTCGTAGCGCTCCTTGGGGACAGCAAGCTCACGGACGAGGCGGCGTCCGTGGAACGCAAGAAAGTCGTCATGAGTCGCGATGGCCGTCCGCGTGTCTGTCCCGCGGAGCAGAGTCTCAAGCGCGCTTACATAAGATGCCCGGACGAGGTGGAAGTCCTTGTAGGCGCACTCGCGCTTCTCGACATAGATGCCCTTGCACAGCCTCACCGACGCCCCCTCTGCGGCGAGAGCTCGCGCATCATCGAGAGTACGCCTGAGATAGGCCTGAAGGACAACGCCGACGTTGTCGTAGCCTTCTCGACGCAAGCTGCGAAAGATTTCGAGTGTTAGCCCGGTGACGGGGCTATCTTCCATGTCGATACGCACGCTCATCGCGCGTTCCCGAGCCGCATCGAGAATGCGCCGCAGGCAACGCATCGTCAGCTCAGGTGAGAAACGTAAACCCATCGCCGTCGGCTTGACGGATACGTTGGCGTCGAACCCCTCCTTCGTGATGCGCGCGATCGCGGCGAGGTACTGCTCGACGTAGGCCTCGGCCTCCGCCTCGCTTGTGATGTCCTCCCCCAGCACGTCAAGGGTCGCACGGCAACCTTCGCCGGCGAGATCACGCATGACGCGCACGGCATCGTCGAGGCTCTCTCCCGCGATGTATTTTTTCGCGAAGGGCCAAACCACGGGCTTGGGCGCGATCTTCAGCAGACCGACAATGATCTTCTTACCACGCCCCATCACACACTCCTCACCGACCAGCGACCTCCCGCCTGCCGGCGGAAGCCGATTATCCGGGTTGCTTCAGGAGGCGGCAAGCTCGAGCAGGCCGGGCATCAAGCGCGCGATCGTAGTCTCCATCGGCGCAGCCATGACAATGCCGGAGGCGTTGGGGTGGCCGCCCCCACCGAAGCTCCGCGCGAGGCGGTTGACATCCCGCAACCCTTTCGAGCGCAGACTGACCTTGGTCTGGCCATCTTCGCGCTCCTTGAACAAGGCCGCGATGCGCGCCGAGGCAAGTGCCAGTGAGCGGTTGATGATCTCTGAGAAATCGTCCGCGACGGCTCCGTGCCGTTCGATGAGCTCGCGGGGGAGACGCAGGAGCACGAGATGGCCGTTCGCCCGCGTCTCCAACGCCGCGAGGACCTCTCCATATAGCCGCAGAAAACCCTCGCTGTGCCGTTCCTCGAGGCGCGCGAAAATCTCCTCAGGCCGCGCGCCTGCCGCGACGAGACGCGCCGCCGTGAGGAACGCCCCAGGGCTCGCGTTGCGGAAGCGGAAACGTCCCGTGTCCGAAACCAACGCCGAGTAGAGCGCGCTCGCCGCCCATGAAGAGAACGGTACTCCCATCGCCTCATAGAGGCCACTAACCAGCTCTCCCGTGCTCGAGGAGGTCGTGTCGAGCAGGATGATTTCCCAGAAGGGGTCCGGCTCGGGGTGGTGGTCGATACAAACCCGACGCGCTGGACTGGCTTCGATAGGCGCCAGCATCTTCCCGAGACGCGAGACGACCGAGCTGTCCAACATGGCGATGACACCAGCCTGGCCAAGGAGCTCGTCGTGCTGTGACGGATCGTAGGTCTCGATGGGCGTCTCGCTCTCGAGCTCTGCGAGCAAGCGCGGCGGCGGATCGGCATTGATGATCCGGACGCGACCACCTCGGCGGAGGATCAGGCTCGCCAATCCAATCTCGCTCCCGATGCCGTCCGCATCGGGCTGTACGTGGGTCGTCAAGACGAAGGACTTTCCCTCGTCGAGCAAGGCGAGGAACGCGCGCTGTGCGTTCAGATCCATCCGCGTCTCCCGCGATCCGCACACGCGAATCGGCGACGTCTCTTGCCAGGGCCAAAAGGTTAGCGAATCTACGGAGCTGACGACGAGGCGTCAAGGACCTGTGGCCACGCCAAAGACGGCCGCGGGGGGGCCACGCGGGTAAATGCATCTAGGGTTAGCGCCAGGGTGCCGCCTCCCCCGGAGCGG
>CAYSMT010000381.1:0-3663 GCA_964432135.1 uncultured Acidobacteriota bacterium | reverse complement strand
CATCCAAGTGGGAGAATTACGCTGCCGGCGCTCAACGAGGAGCTGCCGGAGATGTCCTGCGCGCAAAAACGCGCATCTTACCTTGCCATGCAGCGCGCCCTTGGCCCCGCTGCGCCTTTTTGTTGCGACGATCACCTCAAGTCGGCGACGGCACCGCGTCGGGTCGTGCTCTCGGCGGCGGCCTGGGAGCAGAACCTTCAGGCGAGCCGGCTCTATGCCGATCTCAAGAGGAGTGGTGCGCAGCGTTGGCCGGCCGAGGCCTTTCGTCGAGGAGGGCGGAAAGGCACGGTCGAGATCTTCGTCGAGCCCTTGAGCTGGCGTACCGTTCCCCTCGCGCAGGGGCCGACCCTCGCCGCGCTCAGGCGGGTCGACACGCCGGTGGGCCGCTTGACTCAGGGTTTTACGGTGTGCCCTCGCGCCGTCGAGCAGTGGCTCAAGGGGAGTTCGGTGCCCGTGGCTTTCCTGCCCGAGCTTCCCCAAGGCCGGTTGGGCGCCAAGGTGCGGCTCGGTGAGATGGATTGGTTCATCGCTGCCGATCCCTCGAACGCTCTTGCTCGGGCGAAGGGCCTCGCACGCAGCGACTTTTTACGCTTTCGGACCCTGTTCATGGTCTGCGTCTTCGCGGCAGGTCTCGCCGGGTTTCTTGTCGTGCTGATGGTTTGGCAGGCGGAAAAGCTCGCGGCCGAGCGCTCGCGCTTCGCCGCTTCGGCGGCGCACGAGCTCCGCACTCCACTGGCAGGAATTCGGATGTACGGCGAGATGATCGCCGAGGGGCTTGGAGATCCCGCTCGGCGCGGGGCTTATGCGCGCCGGGTGAGCGAAGAGTCCGAGCGGCTCGGGCGGGTTGTCACGAACGTCCTCGGTGCGAGCCGTCTCGAGCGTGGTCAGATCGAGCTCCATCCGGTGCGGGGAAATCTCTCCGAGGCGCTCGCAGCCTGCATTGCGGTCCAAGAGCCCGCGTTGCGCGAGCGCGGGCTCGAGATCGATCTTCGGATTGATGATGCTGTGCCTGAGTCCTGCTTTGATCGCGATGCCCTGTGTCAGATCATGCAAAATCTGCTCGATAACGCGGAGAAGTACTCGCGTGGCGCGGACGATCGGCGGGTGGAGGTGCATCTGTTGTCCCGGGGTGGAGGTGCGCTGATCGAGGTTGCCGATCGCGGCCCGGGCATCAGCGGCTCCCTTCATCGCCAGTTGTTTCGACCCTTCACTCGCGGCGAAAGCCTTCAGGGAGTTGAGGGGCTCGGCCTCGGTCTCGCCATGGTGCAAGCTCTCATGCGCGAGCAGGGCGGCCGGGCGAGCTATCGCGATCGGGACGGCGGCGGGGCCGTGCTCAGCATCGCCTTCCCTGCATGAAAGGGTGTGGGAAGCGATCGGGTGGCATTCCGGCGGGAATTTGAGCCTGTACCGTAATATATTGAAAATAATGATTTTACATGCTGCGACATACCCTGCCCTTGATGCGATAGCGAAGAAGGGGGGTTGTGGTTTTGCCAAACTCTCTCAATATTACCGGCGAATTGCAGCTTCGTAACTTCTGCGCTTTAGGTGTTAGTTTCTTCCCCGGAGCGGGACCAGGACCTACGACATGCCGTTTCTCGTGGTGGTGGAGTCGCCCGCAAAGGCGAAGACGATTTCTCGCATCCTCGGCAAGGAGTACATCGTCGAGGCAAGCTATGGGCATATCCGGGATTTGCCCTCGAGCGCGAGTCAGATCCCGAAGAAGGTCAAGGATCAGGCTTGGTCGCGTCTCGGTGTCAACGTCGATGCGGACTTCGAGCCGCTCTACATCATTCCCAGCGACAAGAAGAAATACGTCAAGCAGCTCAAGGAGGCGCTGAAGAAGGCCGACGCCTTGCTGCTCGCGACGGATGAGGATCGTGAAGGCGAGTCCATTAGCTGGCATGTCGTTGAGGTTCTTAAGCCGAAGGTGCCCGTCCAGCGCATCGCCTTCCACGAGATCACCGCGAAGGCCATCCGAAAGGCCGTCGAGGAGCCGCGGGAGATCAACGAGGCTCTCGTGCGCGCTCAGGAGAGCCGCCGAGTGCTCGACCGCCTCTTTGGCTACAGCCTCTCGCCTCTTTTGTGGAAGAAGGTTGCGCGCGGGCTTTCCGCAGGTCGGGTGCAGTCCGTCGCTGTGCGGCTGTGTGTCATTCGTGAGCGGGAGCGCATGGCTTTTCGGATGGCGAGCTTCTGGGATGCCGAGGCGCGTTTCAACGCCGCCGGAAGTCGCTTCATGGCCCGTCTCGTTCGTGTCGACGGTACGCGTCTCGCGACGGGCGGCGACTTCGTGCAGAGCACCGGGCGGCCGAAAAAACCTAGCGCCGTACGCTGGCTCGAGGACGAGACGGCCGCCAAGGGGCTTTGTGAGCGCTTCAAGGGCCCCTACCGCGTCGGCAGGGTCGAAGAGAAACCCCAGGTTTCGCGGCCGGCACCGCCTTTTACGACCTCATCGCTGCAGCAGGAGGCCAACCGCAAGTTCGGCTTCTCGGCGCGGCACACCATGCGCGTTGCGCAGCGCCTCTACGAGGGTGTCGACCTCGGTGGTGAGCGGGTCGGCGTCATTACTTACATGCGTACCGACTCCTTCTCGCTCTCCGAGCTGGCGCTCTCCTCTGCCGAGGAGATGATTCGCTCGCGTTACGGCGCGGAGTACACCCAAGGACCGCGGCGCTATCGGACCAAGTCCGCCGGCGCGCAGGAGGCCCACGAGGCCATTCGACCCACGGAGTTCTCGCGTACGCCCGAGTCCATCGCGCGCTACCTCGGCAGTGACGAGGCGCGGCTCTACGAGCTGATCTGGAAGCGAACCCTGGCGAGCCAGATGTCCGATGCCCAGGTGCTTCGCACGACGGTCGAGGTGGCCACGCCGGTCGCCGGAGATGGCGAGGCCGTCTTTCTCGCGACGGGAAAGGCGATCCGATTTCCTGGCTTCCTGAGGGCTTATGTCGAGGGCAAGGACGATCCGGCGGCGGAGATCGCGGATAAGGAGATCCTCCTGCCGCGGCTCGAAGAAGGGCAGGAGTTGGCGCTTGAGAGCCTCGAGGCGAAGGGGCATGAGACGGCGGCTCCGGCGCGCTATACGGAGGCATCGTTGGTCAAGCGTCTCGAGACGGAGGGTATCGGGAGGCCCTCGACCTACGCGACGATCATCGAGACGATTCAGGCTCGTGGCTACGTTAACAAGGTCAAGAATGCGCTCGTGCCGACCTTCACAGCCTTCGCGGTGACGCAGCTTCTCGAAGAGCACTTCTCGCGCTACGTTGAGCTCGAGTTCACGGCGCGCCTCGAGCGCGAGCTGGACGAGGTGGCCGGGGGGGAGATCTCTTGGCGAGAGCAACTTAGCCGCTTCTACTTCGGCAGCGGAGAGCACCTTGGTCTCAAACGGCGGATCGACAAGGCTGAGCCGGAGATCAAGTATCCGGAGATCCTTGTCGGTCAGGATCCCGAGTCCGGCGAACGTATCGTCGTCAAGGTCGGGCGCTACGGGCCCTACCTGCAGACCAACGGCGTGATGGCCTCGCTGCCGGACGACCTTGCTCCGGCCGATCTGACTCTCGAGCGCTCGCTCGAGCTGATTCGAAAAAAGCAGCAGGGACCTCGTGTCATCGGCACGGATCCCGAGACCGGGCTGACGATCTACGCCAGCCACGGGCGCTTCGG
>CAYSMT010000380.1:0-3668 GCA_964432135.1 uncultured Acidobacteriota bacterium | reverse complement strand
GCTCTCACCACGTTTTGCTTTACTCATGAGCGATGCCGGCCCCAACGGCTACATCCGAGCCCTCATCGAGCTCCGAGAGCAGGTCGACCTCGAAGCCTTGATGGATCAGGAGCGTGGGCTCACCCGACTCGAGACCCGGCGACGCACCCTTGACACGCTCGACGATCTCGCGCGCCATGCCCAAGCGCCCTTACTCGCCTTCCTGGACGAAAGGCTCATCGAGGGCAGTGTGGACTACTACCAGGGCCTGCGTTTTCGCAACCGCATCTTCGTTTCGCTTCGCCCAAAGCTGCTCGAGATGCTGCGCCAACGCCCGGAGGTCGCCGAGATCATTCCCGAGTTCGACGGGGTACGAGAAGCGCAGCGCAGTGCGGGCCGAAGAATCGTCGGCAAGGCACCACCGATTCCACCCGGGGATAGCTGGGGTGTCACGGCGCTTAACCTTTCCGCTCTGTGGAAGCAGGGAATCGACGGGCGCGGCATCGTCGTCGGCATATTAGACAGCGGCGTCATGCCAGAGCACCTGACCCTGCGAAATGGGCGCTCAGAGCCTTTTTGGTATGATCCCGTCACCGGCGCGCCCGAAGGCTTCGACTCCGTGCCCCACGGATCGATGGTCCTCAGTTGCGCCGTCGGCCGAGCTGTCGATGGCCGAGCGCTCGGCGCCGCTCCGGGAGCCCGCTGGGTCGCCGCATTATCCAACTACCATAATAGCTATAACAACGTGAACATGTCTTTGGCAGCCGACTGGCTTCTTTTCGAGGGCCACCCGGACGTACTTTTGGGTGCCTGGGGACACGGAAGCTCATCCTGCGATCCGCGAGACAAGGTCATGGTCGAGGCCTTTCGAGCTGCGGGCATCGTGCCCGTTTTCGCCGCTGGAAACGACGGCCCCGGGGCGGGCACGGGGCAAACGCCGGCCCAGTTGACAGGGCTCTTCCCCGACGGACGTGGGCCACTCGCCGTGGCCGCCATCGACCATAACCTGAAGATTGTCGATCCTTCATCGCGCGGGCCGAGAGGCTGCGGATCGAATCTGCCCTTTCCGGACGTGGCGGGCCCTGGCTGGAACTTGCCCGTACCGACAGCACCGAGGGAGAATTCGCTCACCTTGGCCTCGGGCACATCAATGACCGTAGGCTGGGTCGGCGGTGTCATCGCCATGGTCTTGCAAATCGCCCCGGAGATGCCTGTCTGGGAGGTCGAGGATCTGATCCGCCGGACGGCGCGAGACCTACCACCCGAAGGTGTGGATGACATCTCCGGCTACGGCCTCATCGATCCTGCGGCCGCCGTCGCGGCGGCCCGTGCCTGGAAAACGGCGCACGAAAGCTTCCCCGTGCGCCATGGAGTGGCGCGAACGCCCCTTGCGAGCCCACAAAAAAGGGGCCGCCGAGAAGGCCGCCCCTCTCAAGCGCTTGCCGAGTTGCCCTAGAAAGCCTGAACCTCGACCTCGTAACGCGCTGAAAGCGCACCGTAAGTCAAGTCGATCTGCAGGCGATTCCCATGTCGGCTGATGAAACGGTTGAGCGCCTGTCGCTGGTAATCCATCGTAGGCGTTACGGGAATGGCGAGACGCAGCTTCTCGTCCAAGTAAGCCATGAAACGACCGTAAATCGGCAGCTCTTCGCTGACACCGTTGTCGAAGCTGGTCAAGACGAAGCTCGCAACGGAGCTATCGAGCGGAAGAGCATAAACGGCACGGCCGCGAAACTCGCCGCGCTCGAGAAGCGAGAACTCGTAGGCCGTAGCCTGCGGATCAGCCATGATACCGCTGCCACACTCTCCGATACGGGCCTTGTCCGAAATCATCATCGAGAGGCTGCGCGCACCAGAGCAGCTCTTATCGAGGGTGTGATCGAAGGGATCGTCCTTGGTATTGGTCTGGTCACCGTGGGGATAAACCTCGGGCAGATCCGGGTTCCAGGCCGTCACGATCGCACAATTGCTCTGCCGCGTCGGGTCGCAATAGGTCTGATCCACGAACCAGTTGACCCCCGATGGATCGAAGTTGTTGTAGGTATAGAGCCACTGGTCAGCACGATTATCTTGAACAACTGTGGTGTAGAGCTCGTCAGTACCATCCGGGTAAAGCGTCGCGATCTGCGATGTCGGAATGATGTACGCTTGATCGTAGAAGCTGTCCATGACGCTGTCGCCCCAGGGTCCGCTTGAATCCAAAATCACGGGGTAGTTCGTCACGGCGCAACCCAAGCCGAACACGACGAACAGTGCAAAGATCGAATAGATACAAGTCTTCATAGAGTTATCTCCCTCTCTCAGGAACCGATCGGGGGAAAGGTACGCTGAAAGCGTCGGCGGGCCAGCGGCTTCTTTTCATCAAAAAAGGGGCCGCCCGAAGGCGGCCCCACGTCAAGTCATGTGAGCGAAGAATAGATCAGAAACGACTGCTGTTGTAGTTGAGACCCTCGGTCAGGAGGTGCAGGTCGACGGCACCATTCAAGGAGCCGTAGGTGATCTCGACGTGAGCAGCCTCGCCGTTGGCGTTGGTGTGGTTGGCGAGCCAACCAAGCTGCAGCTTCATGTTCGGCGTCATGGGGACGACGAGCTGCAGTTCTTCGGTGAGGAAGCCAGTGAACTGGCCGTAAATCGGCATGTTCGTGGCGACGTCACCCGAGGTGAGGGTGATGGAGGTGTTGCCGGAGTTCATCGGCACGACGTAGACGGTCTCGCCGCGGAACGACGTGGTGGGCAGCTCGGCGAACTCAGCGCTCAGGTCCTGCAGATCGCTGAAGATGCGGTCGCCACACTCGCCGAGGCGCTTCTTCTGGTCGAGGAGGATGGAGAGGCTACGGGCACCGGAGCAGTCCTTGAAGAACTCGTGGTCGAACTTGTTGTCGAGCCAGTCCTGGTGCGGGTCGCGGGCGCGAACGATCTCGCAACCCTCGTAACGCCAGTCGCAGTAGGTCTGGTCGAGGAACTTGACCGTAGCGGTCGGGTCGAAGTTGTTGAAGGTGTAGAGAGTACGGTCAGCGTACTGGTTCTGGTAAACCATCGTGAACAGGCAATCGCTGCCGTCGGCGTAGACCTTAGCGACCTGAGAGGTCGGGATGATATAGGCCTTATGCATGGTGCGAATGACACCAGAGTAGTCACCGCGGGTATCCGTGATAACGCTGTAGTTGGTGATCGCGCAGCCCAGAGAGGTCAGCAGGGCCAAGACGAGCACGCTGTAGAGAAGCTTCCTCATGGGTTCCAGCTCCTTTCGTGTTCGAGTCAAATCCGTGGGTTCTGCTCGCTACTTTCTGATCAGCAGATCAGAAAGAGGCGATCTCGACATCGTACTGGGCCGTCAGGGAGCCGTAGGTCACGTCGATCTGAATCCGGTCGCCGTTCGCGTTGATGAACTGCGAGAGGGCACGCTCCTGGTACTCCATGTTCGGGGTCACAGGAATCGCGAGGCGCAGCTCTTCGTCGAGGTACGTAACGAAACGGCCGTAGATCGGCATTTGCTCGCTGACGTTGTTGTCGAAGCTGGTCAGAGTGAAAGACGCGACGGAGCTGTCAATCGGCAGCTCGTAGACGGTCTCGCCACGGAAGTTGGTCTGCTTAAGCAGGGAGAACTCGTAGGCCGCAGCCTGCGGATCGGCCATGACGCCACTGCCACACTCACCGCGACGTTTCTTCATCGAAACCGAGGCGGAGAA
>CAYSMT010000379.1:0-3699 GCA_964432135.1 uncultured Acidobacteriota bacterium | reverse complement strand
TACATGCTTGGTAATCTCAATGCCGAGCAGCGGGTCGAGTCGGCGACCCCGCTGCGCCTGCTGCAGGCGATCTCGATCGCAGGCGGGTTGAATGAATTCGCGAACAACCGGATCGTGATCATTCGTGACGCCGGAGGGAAGCAGATCCGCCACGAGGTCGACTACGCCAAGATCCTCAAGGGTCGTGAGCCGCAGGGAAACATCTGGCTCCGCTCCGGGGACGTTGTGGTGGCGCAGTGAGTGCCGTCGCCCACACCGCGCCCTGCGAAACGCGGCGGTTGTGCCGCGGGGAGGAAGTTCGATGATCTCGTCTCGCAAGCGCTGGTGGGGCCTGGGCCTCGTGCTCGCGTTCTCGCCGGCCTTCGCCTCCGCCGCGGACTGGGCTTTCGAGCCCGTCGTCAACCTCGGCATCGAACACAGCAACAATGTTTTTTCTCTCGGGGCGCCGTCTTCAGCGGATGACTTCGACCCCGCTGACACCAGCAGCTATCTCAGCGTGGCCTTCGCCTGGACGGCGACGACGCGGCGTTCGAGCTTCTCCTTCAACTACACCCCCTTCTTCGAGCGCTATCAGGATTTTTCAACTCTTGACAACACGGCGCACAGGGTTGGCCTCATTTGGGCTCAGCAGCAGAGCCCGCGCGTGGACTGGGAGACCCGATTCCACTGGGCTCGCCAACAGCGCCAACGCGTCATCTTCGACAACCCGGCTCAAGACCAGATCATCCTTCCGCAGAACGAGTTCGACACTTTGGCAGCGAGCCTTCAGGGGCGCTTCGTGCTCAGCGAACGTTCACGCGTTGTGGCCGTCGTCTCTGCCGGTGCGACAAGCTACTCCGAGAAAGACCTGCCGCCGGAGGACATCGATGGTGATGGCACCTTCGACGTACCCGGGGTCAGCCTCGACGATGCACGAGATATCTCGCTCCAGCTCGGCTGGGAAAGCGACCTTTCCCCGCGGAAGGTCGTCGGCGTTTCCGTCTTCGCGACACGCATCGACGAGGATCGTCGGGGCGAGTATGACGTCTATCGCTTGCTGGGAGTCTACCGCTGGGGGCAGGCTGAGCACGTCGTCACCACGCTGACACTCGGTGGTGCTCAGACGAGCGTGCGCGATCCCGGATGGGGCGTGTTCAGCGAGGACCTCGATGAGCCATCGTATCTTGTGGGAACTCTCGGCATCGAGGGAACGATCCGGCGCCGCACGCGCATCCGGGGTGGTATCTTCCGGGACGTGCAGGCCTCCGGAGGTGTCACGGGTACAGCACTGACGAGCGGGGCCTTCATTTCATTGGGCATGCCGACGGGCCGCTGGTCGACCCTGAACTTGTTCGCCCGAAGCGCCAAGCGCAAGCCCGTGCGGGAGAGCGGGCGTTCGCGCCAGACGGACACCGTCTCCTTTCGTGCCGAATGGGCGGTGGCGTTGAGCTCGCGCTGGTTTGTCGTTTTCGCTGGAGAGCGCTTTGATCAGAGCTCCGATCTCACCAGTCTTGAGGGGGATTTCAACGTCTTGAGTGCGGGCGTGCGCTGGACGCCGGCCTCCCCGAGGAGATGAGCACGGACCATGCAGCAGAATCCGCTCATCAAGGAGTATCTCGACATCGCTTTCCGGCGGAAGTGGTGGATCGTTCTGCCGGCGGTGATCGGCTTGCTCTTCGCCGTGGCGCTCTTCTTTAACTTCCCCAAGCTCTACCGCGCGGAGACCAAGGTTGCCATTCGGGATCAGACGATCTCTCGGGATCTTCTGCGGCCGGTGATCGACTTGGAGCATGCCGATTTGGTGACGCGGATCAACGGGGAGATCACCTCTGAGCAGTATGTGCTCCAGCTTGACAGGGCGCTGCGAATCATCGGCAGCGAGGATGGGCCGGCGGATCAGAGTGAATTGGCGAAGAGGCTCGAGGGTGCGATCCAGGTTGATAGCAACCCGCGGGATCGCTATTTCACCCTCAAGGTCGTTTGGAACGATCCACGTCTCGCCGCCTCAATAGCCAACGAGTTGGCGGCGATCTACATCCAGCGTAACCGAGACATCCGCGCGGACATGGCTGGAGAGGCCGTCAACCAGCTACGCAACAAGCGCGAAGACTATGAGCAGCAGCTCACGAAGATTCGCGAGGCGATCTCTCGCTTTCGCGGGGAGCACAAGTTCGAGCTCGATTCCTACCAGCGAACCAACGAGCAGCAGCTCGCAAACAACAGGACGGATATCCAGCGCATCAACTCCGAGATTCGCTCGTTGAGCAATAGCATCGAGAAGACCGAGCTCGATCGCGACTCGCTCGTTACGACAGGTGGTGTGCCCGATCGCGATCCGCGCCTTGAACGGCTTCAGGCTTTGCGCGAGGAGCTGCGCCTGGCCAGGCTCAACTTCAAGCCTGCGCATCCGAAGCGCCAACGGCTCGAGAAAGAGCTTGCATCGCTCGAGGCCGAGTTTGCCGGTCGAGACGACTCGCATCCCGTCGAGTCGAATGAAGGCTACCTCAAGCAGCGCTACGACCAGGAGATCGCTCGGCTCAAGAACGAGATCGCCGTGCGCGAGAAGGCTCGTGAAGAGCTCTTCGCCAAGAACGTGGCCATAGAGGCTCGCCTCAAGGTGACCCCAGACCGTCAGAACGAACTCAACCGCATGCTTCAGCGCGAACGCAACCTCGCCGTGCTCTTCGAGGAAGCCTACAGCCGGGAGAACAAGGCGCTCGAGGGACAGACTCTCGAAGAGTTCCAGGCTGGCGAAAAGTTCGACGTGCTCAACAGCGCCGTTGCCCCGAGCAAACCTTTCTGGCCCGACTTGAGGCTCTTCTTGCTGATGGGCATCGCCATCGGCGGCGGTCTTGGTGTTGCGGTTGTCCTGCTCCTCGAGGTCTTCGATCAGTCCTTCAAGAGCGAAGAGCAGCTCGCGGCTTCGATCGATTATCCCATCCTGGCCGTGATTCCTGATCTCCACCGGGCGGCGGAACGATCGAAGCGCCGCGGGAAGACGCGCGTGCGCGGCAAGAAGGCCTCGTGAGGACTCGCCCACGCGTCCCCTCGAACGCGAGGGATGTGACCGCATCCGGTGGCCGCTCTCAGGCTTCGGAGAGCACGCTGCGTCGCACGCCGCGAGACCTTGCGCCGAACCCCTTGCTGTTGCCGATCGTCGATCCTCGTTCGCCGATCACCGAGCGCTATCGTCGGATGATGACGCATATCGACCATCTCGGTGCACGGGACGAACACCCCTACCGGATGATCGTTGTTGCCTCCTCCCGCGAGGCCGAGGGCAAGACCCTGACGGCAATGAATCTCTCTCTCTCTCTCGCCGAGGATCGTGACCGCAAAGTCTTGCTGATGGATCTCGACCTCCATCGCCCGAGGGTGCATCACTTCCTGCTGAGCAAGCCGCGGATCGGTTGGATGGACGTTTTCGAGGATCGTGCTGAGCTCGACTCAGCGTTGATCGGCCTGAATCAGACCCGACTGCGTCTTCTGCCGGCTGGTCGTCCGCCTGATCGCCCAGCGGAGGTCATCAAGTCCGAGCGTTTCCGTCGCTTGCTCCGGCAGCTCCGCGATCGCTTTGATGTCGTGATCCTCGACGCGCCGCCGCTGATGCGTTTTGTCGATGCCAACATTCTCAACTCTTATGCCGACGGATTGCTTTTCGTAATTCGAGCCGGGCTCACCTCCCGGCAGATCGTGCGCAAGGCCCTCGCCCAAGTCACA
>CAYSMT010000378.1:0-3749 GCA_964432135.1 uncultured Acidobacteriota bacterium | reverse complement strand
CCATTGGTCGCCGGGCCGCCGTCCAGGTCGACGACAGGAGCGAAGTCGATGTCGATGCCCAAAGTCGACAGGCAACGTCCTACCGCAACCCAAATCTCTCGCGTGCGCTCCGGAGGCCAGAGGGCTTGTCGCGCACCCTCGGGAAGACCGGCGAACACGGGGTCGATCTCGCGAAGGCGATTGACGCGTCCTCCTTCTTGGTCGATCGCAATCAGCAGGGGTGCGGGGCACACCTCGCGCAGTCCGGAGATAAGATCTCTGAGCTGGGCCACGGAACGTAAGTTGCGCGAAAAAAGTGTCAAGCCGCCGGGTTGAAGCTCTCGCAGCGCCGCCTCCTGTGCGGGTGAAAGCTCCGGTCCTTCGAGGCCGGCGAAGATTTGCTGGGAGATTAAGGGCGAGAAAGGCATAGCGGCATCTTGACGATCCCTCCGGAGAGCGTCAATCCCATGGGTGCGCGGCTTTTCGCCGGCGAACGTGCTTGGGGCGCGCGCGTGGTGCGCTCAACGAGACTTAACGCTTAGGCAGCCGGGGAGGCTGAAAGGACGCGGCGCGTTGCTTGGCCACCTCGCCGGTGTGGCCAAAGTATTCCAATCACTAGGGAACAGGTATTTGCCATTCAGGCCATCGAGAGTTTATATTCCGCTTCCCGTGTGCCTCGTCCATGCCGGAGGAGGCTGTCGAAGAGGTTCGAAGGTGTTCTTTCGCCGTAATTTCACCATAATGGTCGTTCCCGACGCGCGCGGTGGTTTGCGACGCTTTCATGTGCGCGCCAAGCAGCTTGCGATGGGAGCCGGGGTCGCCGCTGTGCTCGTCGTGTTGGCCCTGATGATGCCCGTGATCTACGTCTGGGGACACGGCAAATCGGTTGCCCTGAACCAAGCGCAGAAAGACCGGGAGGTCCTCGCCGAGCGTTCGCGAGCGACCGAGGAGACTATCCGCGAACTCCGGCAGCAAATCGATCGTTTCGAGCGCAGGACGCAGGCGCTCGCGACGCTGGCCGGTCTCGATCTCCCTGACCTCGGGGGCCAAGCTCAGGGACTCGCCGCGGGCACTGAGGATCTCGGTGACACAGCACGCGCGAGTCTGACGAGGACGGAAAGCGAGGAGCTGTTGGACCGTTCGGCGCTTCTGGGTCGGCGCCTCGATACCGTCGAGCAGGTCATCGGCGAACAATCGGACAAGCTGGCTCGCGTTCCATCCATCCTTCCGGTGCACGGTCTGCTCGGCTCGGGTTTTGCTTGGCGCCGTCATCCCTTCACGGGACGGCGGCAGTTCCATCGAGGCCTTGACATCTCGGCTCCGGAGGGTACGCCGATCGTGGCACCCGCTGATGGCATCGTTGTCAAAACCGAGAGAAACGGCGGCTACGGGAAGGTGCTCTACATCAGTCATGGTAACGGCATCGTGACGCGCTTCGGGCATCTTCTCGAGTACAAGACCCATCCGGGGCAGAAGGTGCGACGAGGCGAAGTGATCGCTCTGGTCGGCAGCACCGGCCGGTCGACGGGACCCCACCTTCATTACGAGGTTCTCGTGGGCGGTCAGCAAGTGAATCCCCAGAACTACCTTCTCGACGGCCTTTTTTGACCTAGCGGGCCCCTGAGGAGTTCTTCTTCCGCATAAGTGGCGCTGCGGCGGCCTTTCGGTCTGCAGCAGGATGGGGAGTGGCTTCGTATCGCCAAAGCCGCTATGTGCCGTTCCCCGAGTACTTCTGCGCGCTGACCCGACAGGTGGCTTGAGCTTCGCGGCGGGGTTAGGATCTCTCGCCGACGCCTCTCTTTGCGGCGGCTAAGGGCGGACGATGATCAACACGATTCTCGGCAAGATCTTCGGCACGGCGAACGACCGCGAACTCAAGCGGATGCAGCCCCTGGTCGAGGCGATCGGGGCCCTTGAAGCAACGATGCGCGAGCTCTCCGATGAGCAGCTCCAAGGCAAGACGGCGGCGTTCCGTTCACGCATCGAGGCCGGCGCATCTCTGGACGATTTGCTCGTCGAGGCTTTTGCTGTTGTGCGCGAAGCTGGCCGCCGCGTTCTGGGAATGCGTCACTTCGACGTTCAATTGGTCGGCGGCATCGTCCTGCACCGGGGTACCATCGCCGAGATGCGAACTGGCGAGGGGAAAACCCTCGTGGCCACGTTGCCCTCCTACCTCAACGGGCTCAGTGGTCAGGGCGTGCACATCGTCACCGTCAACGATTATCTTGCCCGCCGTGATGCCGAATGGATGGGGGCTTTGCACCGTTTCCTCGGCCTGAGTGTTGGCTGCATTCAGCACGACATGGACGATGCCCAACGACGCGAGGCCTATGGCGCCGATGTGACCTACGGCACGAACAACGAGTTCGGTTTCGACTATCTGCGCGACAACATGAAGTTCACGGGCGCATCGATGGTTCAGCAGAAGGGGCATAGCTACGCGCTGATCGATGAGGTCGACTCGATCCTGATCGACGAGGCGCGCACGCCACTGATCATCTCCGGCCCGTCAGAGGGAGACACAAAGATCTATTACGAGGTGGATCGTGTCGTGCCGAAGCTCGATGCGGGCGCTGTCATCGCGGGAGAAGCCTCGCGCGAGGAACGCGAGGAGCTCGAGGCGAGCGGCGACTACATCGTGGATGAGAAGTCACGCAACGTCGTTCTCACCGAAGGCGGCGTAGCCCACCTCGAGCAGTTGCTTGGCGTCGCGAATCTTTACGACCCCTCGAATATCGAGATTTTGCACGCGGCAGGCCAGGCCCTGCGGGCGCACACCCTCTATCGACGCGACGTCGATTACCTCGTTGAAAACGGCGAGGTCGTTATCATCGACGAGTTCACCGGCCGGAAGATGCCGGGGCGGCGCTGGTCGGACGGCCTCCACCAGGCCATCGAGGCGCATGAAGGTGCCGAGATTCGCAGCGAGAATCAGACCCTGGCCACGATCACCTTCCAGAACCTATTTCGCATGTACGACAAGCTTTCCGGCATGACAGGAACCGCAGAAACCGAGGCCGCAGAGTTTGCGGAGATCTACGACCTTGACGTGCGGGTAATCCCCACGAACAAGCCGATGATCCGCGACGATCGACCTGATGTGATCTTTCGCACCGAGAAGGCAAAGTACCATGCGGTGGTCGACGACATCCGCGAGTGCCTTGAACGTGGCCAGCCGGTGCTCGTCGGCACGACCTCAATCGAGAAGTCCGAAACCTTACATCAATTGCTCAAACGATCGGGGATAACCCACGAGGTGCTCAACGCCAAGCATCACGCGAGAGAAGCAGAGATCGTCGCGCAAGCCGGTCGTGTTGGAGCAATTACGATCGCCACGAATATGGCTGGACGAGGCACGGACATCCTGCTCGGCGGTAGTGCGGATCATCTTGCGCACTCACTCGTGCTTCAGCGTGGAGCAGAGAGCTGGGACAGCGCGACGGAGGAGCAGCGCGCGCAGGCACTCGCTGATGCAAAGGAGACCTGCGCCCGTGAGCACGAGGAGGTCGTGCGTGCCGGCGGGCTCCATATCATCGGCACTGAGCGACACGAAGCACGACGTATCGATAACCAGTTGAGGGGCCGAGCAGGGCGCCAGGGCGATCCCGGCTCGTCGCGCTTCTATCTTTCGCTCGAAGATGACCTGATGCGGCGCTTCGCGCGCTGGTTGATGGAGAAGGCTCTCGAGGGAGCCGACGACGCGCCGATCGAGTCGCGGATGATCTCCAAGCAGATCGAGCGAGCGCAACGCCAGGTCGAGGGTCAGAATT
>CAYSMT010000377.1:0-3764 GCA_964432135.1 uncultured Acidobacteriota bacterium | reverse complement strand
AATGGCGCGTTCCGCGCCCTTGCTCACGACGAGGCGCACGGGGCGCCCGGCCTTCGTGCGGGCTCCTGCCGGGGGGTAGTGCTCAAGCACCCGTCCAGCCGGCACGCGATCGTCGAAACGTCGGCCCGAGACCTGAGGCACGAGCCCGAGGGCCGTGAAGCGAGCTTCGACGGCGAGCAAGTCGTGGCCCGTCAGGTCGGGCACGGCGATCTCCGGCACCTGGACGGAATACTTGAGTGTCAACCACGTGCCGAGAACAAAGCAGATCGAGCACCCTATGGAGACGATTGCACAAAGCGTCAGCAAACGCACCACGCGCTGGCGTTGCTGCGTTCTCGCGCTCGTCGGCACGGGAGTGGGAGCGACCTCATCTGCCACCTTTTCATGTTCCATGTCGTTGTTCATAGACGCTTTCCTCGGAACGGCGATGATACCTCGGATCAGGGCGCGAGGCCCTTCTTGCGCATTCTCGCGGCGGCAAAACCTTCGAGTTCGCCGGAAGCCTCAGCTGTGCACAGCATGGGAGGGTCACCGTGAATAAGGTCGCGATTCTCCACGCTCAACCAAGCCACTGGATCTTCGATTGCGAACTCGGAATGCGCACGCAGGAAGGCCATGATCTGATCGCGTCCTTCAGCCATTTCGAGACTACACACCGCGTAGATCAGGCTGCCCCCAGGAGCGACGAGGCAGGCTGCACGACGGAGGAGACGGCGCTGTGTGCGCGCGCAACGCGCGATGTCGCTTTCGGCGAGGCGCATCCGCTTGTCTGGCCTTCGGCGCAACGTTCCTGTTCCCGAGCAAGGGGCATCCAACAGGACGGTTTCGAAGCTCTCTGCCGCGAAGGGTGGCGCGAGGGCGCTCGCGAGGATCGTCGCTGTCGGCGCCGAAAAAGCACAGTTCGCCAAACGTCGCGCAAGACGGTGAGCTCGCGACGGGATCAGCTCGATCGCAACGAGCCCTTCTCGGCTCGCCTGTGCCAGCAGGCAGGCTTTGCCACCAGGGGCCGCCGCCATGTCGAGAACAAGACCGTCTGCACTTGGCGTCGCGAGAAGCGCTACGAGGGCGGCCGCCTCATCGAGGACCACGAAGCCCTCCGTCACCGTGGACGGGTTCCGTGGCAACGCGCCGCCCAGGATGCGCAGCCCCGCCGGATGACGTGCACTCCTTTCGCAGGGCACGCCCTGCGCTTCGAGCTCGTTCGCCAGGCGCCGCCTGGCCTGCGCTCCGCCGAGCGCAACGAGGTAGGGCTTGGCAGGGTGGTTAATCTTCTGGAGGATTTGCTGGCAGATTTGCTCGCCATAGCCTTGCTCCCAGCGCGCAACCAACCAGGGCGGAAGCGACGCACGGCTCTCGAGAGACGGAATACCATCGCGAAACACGCGACGCAGCACGGCATTGGCGAGGCCGCCCGCGCGGGGCGATGCGGCATGGGCAAGCACTGAGACAACGGAACTCACGGCGATAGCGGGCGGATGACCCAGTACACACACCTCGCTCATCGCCATCCGGAGCGCCGCCCGCGCACGGGGCGTCAACTCGGCAAGGGGCGGGTCGAGCGCACGGACCAGCAGCGGGTCGATGGCGAGTTGCCAGCGAAGGGTGCTCATCACCAGCAGGTGCGCAAAGCGCCGGTCGCGCGGATCCGATAGGCGTGCCTCAGCGGCGGGCAGGACGCGGTCCGGCCACGCACCACCCTCGATCGCTTCGAGGGCCCGCAAGGCGACGAGCCGGGCCCTCGAGCCCCGCAAAGAGCCCTTCACGATGCGGGTGGTGGTGTTTGTAGCCGCTCCCCGAGCTGGAAGAAACGCCCCGCCAGGGCTGCGGCAGCGCTCATCTCTCGACGATCCTGGGGCTGGACGGATTCGAGACGCAAGAGGGTGCCTTGAGCGCAGACAATGAGGAGAGCATCGCCCTCGCGACGCAAGACCGTGCCCGAAGCGAGTGACTCGGTCGCGTTTTCTTCCGCGACGCGCGCGCGACGCAGCTGGAAGATCCCCTTGCGTGACAGCGCCGAAAGGCGTGGCCAAGGCGTGAAGGCGCGAAGCTTACGAGCGATCATTTCGGCGCTCTCTTCCCAGTCGACACGGCCCATCTCACGCGTCAAGGGTGGAGCCCAGCTCACGCCCTCCTCGGGTTGAGGTGTGGCCGAGAGCGTGCCGGTGGCAAGACCGTCGATCGTTTCAACGAGCACGCGCGCCCCCGCCTGGGCAAGACGCTCCCCTAGCTCCGCAGTGGTTTCCTCCGCGCCGATGGCCGTTTCCCAGCGTTTGAGAAGCGGTCCGGTATCGAGGCCGCGCTCCATGTGCATCGTGCACACGCCGCTGTGAGTGTCTCCTGCCAAGATGGCATGTTGTACAGGGCTGGCTCCACGATGACGCGGCAAAAGTGAAAAATGGAGGTTGACCGCGCCATGCCGCGGCGCATCGAGGAGCCGGCCGGGCAGGATGCGACCGTAGGCAACGACCACGAAGACCTCCGCGTTCAGGCCCACGATGGCTTCACGCACCGCCCTCGGGCGCAAGGAGGGTGGTTGTAGGATCGGCGCGAGGGCCAGATCGAGAGCCGCCCTCTTGACCGGGCAGGCCTGAAGTCGATGGGAACGCCCGATGGCTTTATCCTCTGGACAAACGGTGCCGACGATCTCGTGCTCGGAGGCCGCAAGCGCGCGCAAAGACGGCACAGCCCACTCTGGCGTGCCGAAGAAAACGGCACGCAACGCGTGTCCGCGCATCATCTTCGTATGGCGGGCCAGTGCGTAGGTCTCGACCCGACCGACTTATACGGTGCGATCTCGTCCATGATACCCACGAGCTTTAGGCCCCACCGGTCACGGTAGTATCGGGGATGATCGCTTCTGGCCACTCTCTATCCCTCATGAGGTGCTGAATCCGCCGCTGCGTGAGGCCGCGCTTGAGAGGCGACATCCTGCGCAGGAAGACGATGCCGTTGAGATGGTCGATCTCGTGACAAATGGCTCGAGCGAAAAACCCCTCAGCCTCCTCGTGAACAGGCTGTAGATCCAGATCTTGAGCCTCGAAGGTCACCCTAAGAGGACGGGCGACGATCTCGCTGATGCCCGGGAAGGACAGGCAGCCCTCCTCTCCGCTCTGCCGGCCATCCTCAGAGATGATGCGGGGATTGAGAAAGACGCGCACTTGGTCGGGTTCTTCTCCGGCACTAAGGTCGATGACGAGCACGGCACGATCATCGTCAATCTGGTTGGCCGCGAGCCCGACGCCGGGTTCCGCATGCATCGTCTCGACCATATCGCGCACGAGCGCGCGCAGGCCATCATCGACGGTCGTGACGGTCTTTGCCGGGGTCGTAAGCGCCTCGTTCGGATAGACGAGAATCGGTCGAACAGCCATAGCTTCACCTCGGGACCATCCTCTCATTCGGCGGCCTCTTCGGCAAATCCGCCCCCATTTGTGGACGCCTGTCCTCTACCAGGGACGCCATCCGCCAGATCGCTTGTGGATCGCGTGAATATATGGAAATTTCATCGATCTACGAATTTTAAGTTAACATACTGTAATTAAAAGTGTTATATGGAGTGACCGAGTCTTCTCCTTGCCTCGCACTCACAGGGTACGCATCTTGCACAAGCCTAGCTGCGGTGATGGACGGCACGCCGAGATCACTCCTGGAGACTCGAGATGAAGACAAACAGCTCAGCCCCCAAGCTTCGCCACAGCAGATCGACTCGCTGCGACTACGGCATCGTCTGGCGTGGTCCCCTCGCGGTCCGGTTTCCCGGTCCC
>CAYSMT010000376.1:0-3765 GCA_964432135.1 uncultured Acidobacteriota bacterium | reverse complement strand
TGTCGACGCGCGAGGCTACGTCCAACTCACCAAGGAGGGGCGTTACCAGGATGCGTTGCAGCTCGTGCGCGAGATGCTGCCTTTCCCGGGGATCCTCGGCTACATTTGCGCCCATCCCTGTGAGCTGCATTGCAAGAAGGTCGACGAACAAGCACCGGTTCGTATCCGTGACGTCAAGCGGTTCCTTGCCGATCATGAACCGGGGGAGCCCCGGCATCTGATCGACTGCGAGTCGTCTCGTGGCAAGAGCGTGGCCATCGTTGGCGCTGGTCCGGCCGGACTCATCGCGGCCTACGACCTGACTCGAAGGGGCTACGCAGTGACGATTTTCGATCGCGAGGAGCAGATCGGTGGCTGCTTGCGATACAAAATCCCGGATTACCGCCTGCCCCGGCGCGTGCTCGAGCGGGACTTGTCCGTCATCGACGCACTCGACATCGAGCTGCGCTGTGGTGTCACGATCGGCAGAGATATCCCTCTCTCGAAGCTCCGCGAAGAGTACGACGCGGTCCTCCTGTTGGCGGGTTTCAAGGGCGGGCTGGATCTGATCGCTGATGCCGCCAACTCACTGGCAGAGTCGACACGGGAGACCCTCTTCGCCGATCCCGTCACCGCTGAGACGGGGCTTGAGGGCGTCTTCGCCGGTGGCGATGCGATCAGCGGTCCGAGTACGGTGATCCAGAGCCTCGGTCTTGGGCGACGTGCGGCGGAGTCTGCGCACCGCTATCTCGTCGGTGAGGACCTGCGTGAGGGAAGGGAGGGGCCGCTGCCAGCGCGGCTTCTCTGGACTCTCGAGATCGACGAGGAAGAGCGGCGCCGGCGCGTACGCACGCCGGTGATGCTCACGCCGTACAACAAAGCGCTCAAAGAGGATGAGGCCCGCGCCGAGGGAGAGCGTTGCCTTGATTGCGAATGCGGCTTGTGCGTGAAGGACTGCGAGTTTCTCTCCAAGCATTGCGCATCTCCCAAGGATCTCGCGCGTCGCGTCAAGGCTGGTCTTGTGGACGATGACACGCTGAAGATGGTTTTTTCCTGCAATGTCTGCTCGTTGTGCGCTGCCGTATGCCCGGAAGACCTCGACACCGGGCAGCTCCTGCTCGAGGCTCGGCGGGAGGCTGTGCGTGCGGGTCGCGGACCCTTGCCGGTGCACAAGGGCATCATCAGTTATTGGAAGGCCGGTGTTTCGAATCTCTTCTCACTGGTCATGCCGCCTCCGGGTCGCCAGCGGGCCAAGGCCCTGTTCTTCACGGGTTGCGGTTTGCCGGGCACTTCGCCCGCGCTCACGGTTGAGATTTACGATCAGTTGCGCCGGCATTATCCGGAAACCGGGGTGCTCCAGATCTGCTGCGGTGCGCCCGTCCAGTTGCTGGGCATGGAAGACAACGACGCGCTCAACAAGCGGAAGATGCTTGAGATGATGGAGAGCGTGGGTGCTGACGAGCTATGGGCCGCCTGCCCCGACTGCATGCACGATCTGCAGGAGGGCCTGCCCGAGGTCAAGGTCTCGACGATCTGGGAAAAGCTGGCCGGTGTCTGGGATCCGCCCCACCTGCGTGAGGGTGCCAAGGTTTCAATTCACGACTCCTGCAAGGCGCGCCACGCCCCCGAGCTTCACGGCGCGGTGCGCCATCTGCTCCAGGGTGGCGGCGCACAGATCGAAGATGTCGAGTACAAGGAAGATCTCGCTCGCTGTTGTGGTTTTGGGGGGATGATCTACCCGGTCGACGCCGAGCTCTCTCAGGCGGTGACACGGCGGCGGACAAGCGAGTCCGAGCTTCCGATGATCACCTACTGTGCCGGTTGCCGTATGGCGCTCAAGGGTTGTGGCAAGGACTCGATTCACATTCTCGACTTCCTCTACTCCCAGGACTTTGAGCACAAGGCCGCCGAGGCCCCGCCGGGCTCGATCGGCAGGTACCTCAACCGGCTCAAGGCGAAGTGGCGCTTCAAGAGACTCCGGCCTCTCCGGCCGGAATAGAGGTCCTCGACATGGCGGAAAATCTGCTCACGATCAAGATCAACGGCGAGGAGGTCGAGGCGCCCCAGGGCAAGCTGCTCCTGCATGTGTTGCGGGAGCGGGGCATCACCGTTCCAACGCTCTGCCACGATGACCGGTTGACGCCCTATGGCGGGTGTCGGTTGTGCGTCGTCGCTCGTCGCGATGGGCGTGGGGGTCTCATTCCGGCTTGCTCCACCCCGGTACAGAAGGGGATGGAGATCGAGACGGACCCTCCGGAGGTCATCGCTTCGCGTCGTCGGCAGCTCCAACTGTTGCTTCTGAACCACCGCATGGAGTGCCCCGTCTGCGATCGTCGGGGTGACTGCCGGCTGCAGGATCTCGTCTTCGAGTACGGCATTCCCGAGGAGGCGCTGCCCTTCGATCTCGTGCGTGCCCCGATAGACACGAGCTCACGGATCATCGTGCGTGACCCAGAAAAATGCATTCTCTGTGGCAAGTGTGTGCGCATCTGCGACGAGGTCCAGGGAGTCGCTGCGATCGGCTTGCAGCAGCGCGGACTCTCTGTTCAGGTCTCGACTTTTGGGGGCCGACCGCTGGATTGCGAGTTCTGTGGCCAATGTGTGAACGCCTGTCCGGTCGCGGCCATCGTCGCGCGCCCCTACACCTGTGAAGTCCCTGCTTGGCTACGCGATTCGACGACGACCACCTGTTCGTTCTGCTCCAGCGGCTGTCAGGTACGGATCGAGTCCTATGAGAGTGTGCCCCAATCCGCGATCCCCGCGATCGACGTCGCGCCCAATCACGGCAAGCTTTGCGTCAAGGGTTGGCTGGGTTGGGACTTGCTCAAGTCGCCCGAGAGAATCACAACGCCGCTGTTGCGCCGCGATGGCCGCCTGGAAGAGGCGAGTTGGGACGAGGCGCTCGACGCTGTGGCGGCCACCCTGGCGCATGCGCGGCAGACGGGCGAGGCTGTTGTTGGTCTCGGCAGTGCGCGTTTGACGACCGAAGACGCCTACCTGATGCAGCGTTTTCTCAGGACGGTCGTCGGCACGCCCCATGTTTGTGCCGGGCCCGTTGGTGGGCTGAGAGCGCTGGTCGAGGGTGCTGGTGCCATTCGGAGTGCGAGCTGCTCTACGGCGGGCTATCCGGAGCTCGCCGACGCGGACGAGGTCCTCGTGCTGCGGGCCGATCCGACGCGCACACATCCCCTCGTCAAGACGGAGCTTGTCCAGCGTACGAAGCAGCGGGGGCAGGACTTCATCCTGGCCCACGGTCTTTCCGGCGGGCTCGAGATTCATGCCGGTCTCTACCTGCGTCTCGTTCCGGGTAGCGAAGAGAGCCTCGTGCTCGGCGTGTGCGCCGCGCTGTTTGCACGGCATGAGGAGCGGGTCGCGTTGCTGCGGGAGATCCCCGGTTTTGGCGCCTGGGCGGAAAGTTTGGCGGGATACACCCAAGAGCGTGTTCTGCGTGCCACGGGGATTACCGCCGAGGGGTTTAATGAGCTGATCGAGCGACTGGACCGGGCTTCTAGCCTGGCCATCGCTGTGGTTACAGGCACGGGAATTCCTGGCGACGAAGCGGCGGTGACCCGCGCCGCGATCTATTTGCTCGCCCTGAAGAACAGCCCCGAAGACGGTCGGGGTCTGCTCGTTCTGGGCGAGAAATCCAATGTCCAGGGGGTCGTCGATGTTGGCTTGCACCCCCATCGTCTTCCGGGCCATCGACGCGTCGACCTGCCGGAGCATCGGGCCGAGATCGAGGCGGCTTGGGGTTGCACGCTGCCTGAAGAAGAAGGTTGGAAGCCC
>CAYSMT010000375.1:0-3770 GCA_964432135.1 uncultured Acidobacteriota bacterium | reverse complement strand
CGCGGCCGAGAAGGCCTATCACGCAGCCGGCATCTCTCCAAAAGATCTCTCCTTCTGCGAAGTGCACGACTGCTTCTCCATCGCCGAGATCATGGTGATCGAAGCTCTCGGACTGGTAGAAAAGGGCCAAGGCGGCATGGCCGCTGAGTCGGGCCTGACAGCGCGCGACGGCAAGCTGCCGGTCAACCCCTCCGGCGGCCTGAAGTCCAAGGGTCATCCCGTCGGCGCGACGGGCGTCGCCCAGGTCTACGAGGCCGTCAAGCAGTTGCGGGGCGAGGCGGGCCAGCGCCAGATCAAGGACGCCCGGTGGGCGCTGACACAAAACATGGGCGGCACCGGCGCCTCCTCCCTGATCCACATTTTCGAGCGGGTCGTCTGAGCCCGGCGGAGCAAGCCATGATTGGAACTGCCAGAAGCTGGCGCGAGAAGCCCCAGCGTTATCGTTACGAGGCCGCCAAGTGCACCGGCTGCGGCAAGATCTTCTTCCCACCCCGCCTGGTCTGCAACAAGTGCGGCGCGAAGAGCTTCGAGACCCATCGCCTGGCCCCGACGGGGGTGGTGGAGACCTTCACCATCATCGAGGTCGCCCCAAGCGGCTTCACCGATGAGGTGCCCTACGCCGTCGGCATCGTCAAGCTTGATGATGGTGTCAAGATCACAGCCCAGATCGTCGACTGCGCGACGGACAAGCTCGCCATCGGCGACCGGGTTCGCCTCGAGTTCCGCAAAGTCGCTGCCGACGGCGCGTCGGGGGTGCTGCACTACGGCTACAAGTTCGTGCCGGCCTAGAACGAAAGCCTCACCAGAAAACAACACCAAGGGCGGCCCGTGGGCCGCCCTTGGTCTGTTCAGCATGACCCCGGGAGCAGAAACTCGCGGGCGAACGATAACTCACTCGCGTGAGGCATCGAGGTAACGTGTGATGCCGATGTAGACGAGCAACGCGAGGAAAGACACGAGGCCGACCCCAGCAAAGGCATACCACAGATAATGAGCATGGGCGTAGGCCGCCGGCATCTCAGCATCGCCCGCCAGCGCCGCCATGTGCTGGCTACGCTCGACGAGGGAGAGCATCCGCGGATCAGGGCAGTACCACTTGAGCAAGTAACCCGCGAAGACAAAACCAAACAACCAGGCAAAGAAGGTGTTCATGTGGGCGAAGCCGAGATAGACCCCCTCCTGTCCCTTCGGTGCCTGACGCGAGGCGTACTCAAGGTACTTCGGCGAGAGGAAACACTCAGAGAGCCCCTGGATCGAGATGCCGAGGACCATCATCAGTGTGATCGGATGCACGGCCAGGCCAAAGAGATCAACCGGCGCTCCAAAGAGATGGGAAAGCGACATGCTCAACGCAGAAAAAGGGATCATCGCCATGGCCACGCTGATGGCGACCTCGGGACGCCAGCGGCGAATGAGCTGGGTGATCGGTACGACGAAGATCACGACGACGAGGGGATTGATGTTGGCGTACCACTCCGGCGCAGCTCCCTCACCGACGAGGCGCAGGACGTACTTGGGCATCGAGGCATAGAGCTGACCCTGAATCGCCCAAAAACCCGCCGTGATCAAAATCAACGCGGAAAAGCGCAGATTGGTCATCGCCGCGAGCATGCTTTTGAGTGTCTCGATGGTGCTGCGTGGCCGCGCCTCCTCCGGGGCCTGGGGCCGATAGAACAGAATGACGACGATGAGCGCAACGAAAGCCGCGACCGCAGAAAAGTAGGGCACGTTGGCGACACCGAGGTCTTGGCGAATGCCTTTGACGACCGTCTTGCCGAGGAAAGAGCCGATGTTGACGGTCATGTAGAACAGGCTGAAGGCGCGTGCGCGGTTCGCTTCGTCCGATGATTTCGAGACCGTACCGGTAATGATCGGCTTGACGAAGGAACCTCCGAGCACGATCAGGAAGAGAGCACAGAGGACCGGAGTGAGGGTACTGAACGCACCGAGCATCGCGTAGCCGGCGCTGAGCAGGCCAAAGGCCAGAGTCAACGCCGTGCGGAATCCCATCCGATCGGCGGCCGCACCGGTGAAGAAAGGGAAGAGGTAAATCAGTGCGCCAAAGAGCCCACCGATCCAGCCCGCCTGGGCATCGTCAAGGCCGACCACCCGTGTCAGATAGAGCGTCAGCGCTATGAAGGTGCCGTAGTAGGCCGCCCGCTCGCATAGCTCGACGGAGTTCGCCGTCCAGAAGGCGCGCGGATAGCGCCAGGTGCCCTCGCCTTGAGTCATCAGATTCTCCGGCCGCTCGGTCGCGAACGCATGTGTCCGCGTACTCTAGCAGACGCGCGCGGACGCCGCGCCGCGGCGCGGAAGGCGGTTGGGACCGCGACAAGTGCGCAGCGAGCTGCGCGGGCGACGCGAAGTCATGTGAAAGAAGTCGAGGCACCGGTGTACCATCGCGGGCATGAGCCGCCACCGCATCACCCGCGAGGAGCTCTCCCGAATCACGGCGCTCGTGCGCCTCCCGCTCGAGACCGGGCACTTCGACCTCTTTGCGGCGCAGCTCGAGACCATTGTCGGCCTCTTCGATGAGCTCCGCCGGCTCGAGCTAGCGGACACCTCGGCCTTCCAGGACGATGGAGGTGCGAACGCCTGGCGAGAAGACGACCCGCAGCCCTCTCTCGAGTGGAAACACCTGGAGAAGATCGCTCCCCTCACGCGAGACGGGCAGATCATTGTCCCGCAAGTCATCACCTGATGCCGACCGCGCTCTCGGTGACCGAGATCGCGCGAGCGGTGCGTAGCGGAGAGCTGAGCGCAACACAGAGCGTCACCCGCGCCCTCGGTGCGCTCGAGCGCATCACATCCTTGGGCGCCGTCAGCGAAAAGCTCGACGAAGACGCCTTGCGCAGCGCCGCGGCGATCGACGCGCGGCGCGACCAGGGAGAGACCCTCGGGACACTCGCCGGCGTGCCTGTCGCGGTCAAAGACAACATCTGCACCATCGCGGGTCACACGCGCTGCGGCTCGCGCGCACTGGCGCACTACCGTTCACCCTTCGACGCAACAGCCGTGACACGCCTACGTGACGCCGACGCCATCATCATCGCGCGTACGAGCTGCGACGAGTTCGGCATGGGCTCCTCAGGTGAGCATGGCGAGCCTCCGCGGCCCCGCAATCCCTGGCAACACGAGCGGGTCGCGGGCGGATCGAGTGCCGGCTCCGCGATCGTCGTCGCTGCGGGCGCGTTGCCGCTGGCTCTGGGGAGTGACACGGGAGGCTCCGTCCGCCAGCCGGCCGCCTTCTGCGGCGCGCTCGGCCTCAAACCGAGCTACGGCCGCGTCTCCCGCTGGGGCCTGGTCGCCTTCGCCTCCTCCCTTGACGTCATCGGCACCTTCACTCGGGATGCACGCCACGCCGCACCCGTGCTCGGCGTGCCCGCCGGCGCGGACGGAAAAGACGCGACCTGTCCACCACGAGAGGTGCCGAACTACGCGCAGGCGCTCGAGGGCGGCGTCGCGAAGCTGCGCATCGGGCTCGTAAGAGAGCTCTTCGCGGAGCGGACGTTGCACCCCGCCCTGCGTGAGGGCGTCGAGCTCGCAATACGGCTCCTGCAAGACGCCGGGGCCACGCTCGAAGAGGTCTCACTGCCCCTCGCCGATCACGCCCTGGCGATCTACTACCTCGTCGCTATGGCCGAAGCCTCGTCGAATCTTGCGCGCTACGATGGCCTACGCTTCGGACGACGCGAGGAGGGTGCGCACGAGCTACGCCGCTTCTATGAGCTTCAGCGCGGCCGCGGCTTCGGGCGCGAGGTCAAACGACG
>CAYSMT010000374.1:0-3786 GCA_964432135.1 uncultured Acidobacteriota bacterium | reverse complement strand
GTCGGTCGTCGGGAAACCTGATGGCCGCCCCCAGGCCGTGGGCCATGGCAGATTTCCCCAGGGCTGCCGCCAGGCCGCCCTGGGCCAGGGGATACAGCGAGCGGCACAATCCCCGGTCAACCAGCCGACAGACCTGTTCATAGACAATCCGGAACTCTGCGGCCCGCACCCAACACGGCCGCTGGCGCAGCGGCCACGGGGGCCTGGCGGGAGCTCGTCGAGCGTTTCGCCTTGCCCGACGAGCCGAAGGCCGAAGCCTTGCTCAGGCTGCCGGGTGTACTCGAGACGGTCGCGCCCGATCCTGTCGATGCCGAGGACGTTCGCGAGACGGCCCTCGCCGCGCTCGATATTGCTCTCGCGGCTCATCTCGAGGCCCGCGAGGCCGAGGGCGCGCAGCTTATCGCGGATTTGCGCCTGCGTGGCGAGCGCATCGCGGGTCTCGTCGCTCAGACTCGCGAGCGGGTGCGCGCCGCTCCGGCACGCCTCGCTGAGAACCTGCGGGCCCGTGTCGACATCATTCTTGGAGAGATGCCCGTCGATGAGCAGCGTCTCGCCCAGGAGATCGCGTTGCTGGCCCAGCGCGCGGACGTGACCGAGGAACTGGTTCGCCTTGATGCGCATCTCGAGCGCTTCGCGGCCCTATTTGAGGAAGGGGCGGCGGAGGTTGGCCGGGGTCTCGAGTTCCTCGTGCAGGAGATCCGGCGGGAGGTGACGACACTGGCCTCCAAGAGCTCTGACCCAGAGGTCGATGAGTGTACCCTGGCCATCAAGAGCGAACTGGAAAAGATTCGCGAACAAGCGGCCAACCTCGAGTGAGACAGATGATGCATCCATCTGAAGGAAGGCTCTTCGTGATCAGCGCTCCGTCCGGCACGGGCAAGAGCACCCTCATTGCCCGGTTGATGAAGACCGTCGACGACCTCGCATTCTCGGTCTCATGGACAACCCGGGCGCCCCGCGCAGGGGAGCATGATGGCGAAGCCTATCATTTCACCGATGAAGCGACCTTTCGTCGTCTCGTCTCTGAAGGAGCTTTCATCGAGTGGGCGGAGGTGCATGGCCACCTCTACGGCAGCGCCCGTGATCAGATCGAGAGTCTCGAGGCCACGGGCAAGGACGTCATCCTCGACGTCGACGTGCAGGGGGCGCGTCAGGTTCGTGCTAGTGGCGCGTCGCTAACTTCAATCTTTATCTTGCCACCGAGCCGTGAGCTTCTACTGGCGCGTCTCGAGGGACGTGGCAGCGAGAGCCGCGCTTCCCTCCGGCGACGGATGGCTGACGCGTTGGTGGAGCTACGCGAGTACCCAGCTTTCGATTACCTCGTGATCAACGACGATCTCGAACACGCGGCCGAGGAGTTGATCGCGATCGTCCGGGCATCACGGGTTGAGCGCGGGCGCCGCGCCGAACGCGCGGAGGCGATTCTGCGCAGCTTTGCGGAGCAATAGCGATGAGCGCACCACGTATTCTGCTTGGCGTCAGCGGCGGCATAGCTGCCTACAAGGCGGCGGAGATCGTTCGGCAGCTCGTCACCGCCGGTGCCGAGGTGCAAGTCGTACTGACCTCTCGCGGATCAGAGTTCGTCACACCGCTGACCTTGGCGACGCTTTCCGGACATCCCGTCGCCCACGACGAGTTTGGCGCGGACCCGGCGGAGAAGATTGCGCATATCGAGCTCGCTAAGTGGGCCGACGCGCTGCTCGTGGCGCCTGCGACAGCCAACGTCATTGCGCGTTTCGCCCAGGGGCTCGGGGATGACCTGCTCTCGACGCTGCGCTTGGCTTTTGATGGGCCTCTGGTTGTTGCTCCCGCAATGAACCCCAAGATGTGGGACCACGCTCAAACGCGCGCGAATGTTGCCGCCCTCGAGGCGGAGGGTGCTGTCGTTGTATCACCGGACGAGGGTTTCGTGGCCTGTGGTGACCAGGGTGCCGGCCGTCTTGCCGCCGTCGATACCATCGTCTCCGCGGGGCTCGAGGCGGCGCGTTGCTCGAAGCTCCTTTCCGGCCAGCACGTTGTCGTTAGCGCCGGCCCGACCTTCGAGGCTGTCGACCCCGTGCGCTTCGTCGGCAATCGCTCTTCGGGCAAGATGGGCTATGCGTTGGCTCGGGCGGCGCGTGCACGCGGAGCGGAGGTCGTGCTCGTCTCGGGCCCGACCTGTCTCCCGCCGCCTTTCGGGCTCCGGCGTATTCTCATCGAGAGTGCTGAGGAGATGAAGCGCGAGCTCTTCTCCGCCAGCTCGGGAGCCGACATCATCATCATGGCCGCGGCCGTTGCGGACCATCGTCCTGTGCATCCGTCTGGCGAGAAGCTCAAGCCGGACAAGAATGCGAGCTACACCCTCGAGATGCGGCCTAACCCAGATATCCTCGCCGAGCTGTGTGCTGCGCGGGCCGCGGGTAGCCTCCAAGCCAAGACTCTCATCGTGGGCTTTGCTGCCGAGACCGGCGATGCCGTTGTCAAAGGTGCGGCCAAGCGTCGCCGCAAGGGTTGTGACCTGCTCATCGCCAACGACGTCACTGTGGCGGGTGCGGGTTTTGGTAGCGACACGAATATCGTCACCATCATTTCCGATCAGGGAGAGCGCTCGCTCCCACTGATGAGCAAGCGTCGCGTGGCCGAGGAGATCCTCGACGCGATCGCGCGCATGGCTTTGACGCGATGAGTAACGACGGCGGCCCGCTGCGCGAGGCTCTCTGCTGGTTGACCCTCTACAAGGAGCTGGGCATCGAGGAGCTCGAGGCCGTCCGTCCGCCGGCTTCAGAGGGCATGGCGGCCTCCTCTTCCCGAGTCGCAGCAGAACTCACCAAGCTGCGCGACGAGGACCTCGGCGAATGTACGCGCTGCGGGCTTTGCGCCGGTCGGAACAAGATCGTCTTCGGTGCCGGAGATCCGACGGCGCGATTGCTCTTCATCGGGGAGGGCCCCGGCGCCGATGAGGACCGCCAGGGCGAGCCTTTCGTAGGTCGAGCCGGCCAACTGCTCGACCGCATCATCGCCGCGATGGGCCTGAGTCGCGCCGAGGTGTACATCGCCAACATCGTCAAGTGCCGCCCCCCGGGTAATCGCGCTCCACTCCCGGACGAGGTGGGCGCCTGCTTGCCCTTTCTCGAGCGGCAGATTGAGATCATTCAGCCCGAGGTTATTGTGACCTTGGGGCGCAGCGCGCTGCAAAGCCTGCGCGGCGAGAGCGTACCCTCGATCACCCGCGCTCGCGGGCAGTGGTTTCGTTACGGGAGCATTCCTGCGATCGCGACCTTCCACCCGGCGTACCTGCTCAGAAGTCCCGAGGCGAAGCGTCCCGTTTGGGAAGACATGCAGGAGGTCATGGCGCATCTCGGATTATGAGCCTTGCGCCGGGAGGAGACCCGCCACGAGCGCCGGCGCCCCGGAGCATTGCTGTTGTACCTTCGGGGAATTTCGCTTCGTTTCTCTGGCTAGTGCACCGGGACTGGCACGATCAACTCGCAGAACAGACAGGAGCCATCCACCTCCCGGATCTCGCGTGTCAGCCCTCGCATCGCGCCGAGCGAGCGGAACTCCTCCGGCAGGACCAAGGCTGTGCGGAATCCGTCCTGGCACACGATCACCCCATCGCCTGTCTTGGTATAGTCGATCGCGCCGAGCAGGCCCGCGGCGGATTGCGCCTCGAACCAGCGCAGACGTTCGGTCCAGAAAGCTCCTGCATAGGTCGAGAAGAAGACCCGCCCCCCCGGGCGCGTCACTCGCAGGGCCTCTCGTGCGAGGAGTTCTCGGTCGATGCCGAAGGCGCAAATGCCGTTCTGG
>CAYSMT010000373.1:0-3787 GCA_964432135.1 uncultured Acidobacteriota bacterium | reverse complement strand
GGTTCGAGGGCGTGTGCCACGCTGGTCAAGCCCGGCCTTCCCTTTGCCGGCGAGGACGCGTAGCCGCGTTCGTTGCTCTTCAACGGCCTCTTCGGGAGTTGAAGCACCCGGGCTGAGCCCAAGCTTCTCGAAGGTGGCTATGACATCTGCGTCCACCTCATCAGCATTGCGTAGCAGAAGCCCCGGCTTGCCCGCCTCTCGTGCCAAACGTATCAAGCTCCGACAGTTGTTCGATGAAGGATCGCCCACGACCACGAGGGCGTCGACGAGGTCGAGGAGCTCTCGCACGGCGTGCAGGCGCGCCCTTGTCGCGGCGCAGATCGTGTTTTTGAAGCGAATCTGAGCATGAGCATTCTTGCAGCGAATGAGCTTGAGCAAACGCTCCGCGAGGGCGGGACGCGTCGTGCTCTGACAGATTACGCCGAGTCGAGAAGCGGGATAAACACCGATGTCGCGTTCTTCCTTGATGATCGCGAAGCGTGGAAGATCCTCTGTGATAGCGCACGCTTCAGCGTGGCCGGAGCAGCCGATCAAGATAAGGAAATAGCCGCGCTCGACGAGATCGCGGGCGATCCATTGGATCTTGCGAACGAAGGGGCAGGTGGCGTCGACGAGCTGCTTGCCCGCCTGTTCGAGGCGTCGTCGGCGCCGCTGGCTCATGCCGTGGGCGGTGATCATCACCTGGGGTGTGGCGGGAAGCTCATCCTGTCGTCTGGGCACGTGTTGAGCGAAGCCAAAAGAAGTCATACGCTCCACGACGCGAGAGTTGTGGGCGATCTCGCCGAGAATCGTCGTCTGCTGCGGGTTCTTGATCTGTTCTGCGATGAGCAGGGCGCGACGGACACCGTTGCACGTGCCGTGAACCCGAGCCTCAATGATCTCCATTTGTGGTCTTCCTTTTTCTTTCTTATGGCAATAACTTGGCAATACAAAGTATGACTGTAAACCAACTCGCGTCACATACCCTGCTCCCTTACACGGGGATCCACTCGCCGGCTGGAGATGACTTGCCGCGCCGGCTGCATTTGTTCTCCGTGCGCCGGGCCAGAGCCGCATCCCGGACCACGCGCTGAAGTTCCTCGAGGTAATCGAGGAAGCGCGTCCGTCCGTCTTCGCTCAGGCGTACCAGGGTTTGGGGTCGTCGCTCGTGAAAGCGCTTGTAGAGCTCGACGAGCTGCTCCGTAGCGAGTGCCTTGAGATGCCGGCTGAGGTTGCCATCGGTCAGTGAGCACAGGCCCTTGAGATCTGTGAAGAGGACGCCTTCTGGGTTGGCAAGCAGGGTTGTTAGGATGCCCAGTCGGGCTTTCTCGTGCATGACGCGCTGCAAGCCGTCGTAAGCGTAGCGTCCTTTCATGTGTTTTCTGCTCATGGGTTGCTCCTCTCGCGGTTCCAATAGAGCACGGCGCCCCCCGCGAGCTGGCCGGGTCCGAAGACGAGACCGACGCTCCACGGCGAAGGAAAGTTATTCCCGGCGGTCAGCGAGATGACGATGATGCCTGCGGCGAAATAGAACAGCGCGACCCAGCCCGTCGCTCGAGGTAGGTTTGGTCGTAGCGCGAAGATCCCCAGGCTGAACAGCAGCGCCCAAAGGCCGGGCATCAGTCCGATGAGCAACATCGGGTTCTCATAGACCACTGGGGTTAGCAAGGTGCCGGCGAGCAGGCAGGGCGCGAGCTGACCCGCCAACATTCGAGTCTAGCCCCGCTCCAGAGCGCTGCGATTGTCGCGGAAATAGGCAAAAGCGACACCGCTGCCACCGATGAGTAATGCTGCTGCGGCGACGATAGTCCAGTAGATCAGGAAGCCTTCTCGATAGGCCAGGGTGCTAAAGCGTGGCTGCAGTGCAGCGGCCACCAGCCCGAGTACTCCGCTCGCCGCCGCTGGTAGGGCACGCACCCCGAGACTCTCTCGCGTCCGTGCGAGTTGGTCGTGGATTTTGGATATCTGGTTCAGGGCGCGCTCGAGCTCGTTCATGGCTGCCATGCTATGGTATGTACTTTGCGTCAGCAAGCTCTTTTCCTAAAGGAGTCGCGGCGCGAGGTGTCCGTTTCCTCGGATCGACTTCTGCTCGATGGTCGGAATACCCCTCGTTTGTGTTTGGTGCATGCTCAGCATCAAGTAGAAAGCTCGTGCGCACCGGGCGTTGCTGGTGGCCCATATGTCCCGCGCAGGCTTCTTCCCGGGTTCGTGGGTTATTAGCACGGGCTGAGCTCGCCAGGAGTGCCGCTGCTCCCGTATCCTTTCGCGGCAGAATCATGACACAGCCGACGGCATCGCAGCTCGCGGCGGATCTTGCCGACTACGCCGATCTTCTCGATCTGGCGGGAGAACAAGCGCGTCGTGCCGCAGCTTGTCGCCTTTTGGGTCGTGCCGTGCGTCGTGCGGGCCCGCGCCTTGTAGAAGAGCTTGCTCAAGGGCATTGGGAGAGCTTGCCTGCCGGTAGTACGGCAGCCCGAAGCGCCCTTGAGGCGTTGCTCGCAGGGAGACGTCCGGCGGATGAGTTGGCGCTGCGGGCCCGGCTACCCGTGGGGCTCGTCGAGCTGCTGTCGTTGCCTCGCTTGACGGCCGCTCAGCTCCGCCAGCTCTACTCCCGTGAGGGAGTCGAGAGCTGCGGTCAGCTCGAGCTGCTCGTCCAGGAGCGTCACTTCCGGGGGATGCCAGGAGGAGGTGCGCGGACGGCTCGTCGCCTCCACGCTGGGTTGAAGGCGCGTCGCCACCGCTCAGGAATATGGCTTGCCTCCGAGGCCCGGGCGAGTGCCCGGCGAGTTCTTGCGCGCCTCAAGGGCGGTCGCGGCCTGCGGCGCGTCGTGCTCACCGGTGCACTGCGTCGAGGAGCCGCCACGGTCGAGGAGATCGAGCTTCTCGTCGCCGGTCCCATCGCGGCGGTGGTAGAAATTCTCGGCCCGGGTCGTGAGATCGAGCGCGCTGGGAACCGGCTTCGTTTTTGCTCGGGGGAGGAGCCGCCGATTGTCGTGCACAGCGCGCCGGATGCATCCTTTGGCACAGTGCTCGTCGCGACGAGCAGCGACGCCGAACACTTCGCCGCCCTTGACGCTCTTGCGCGCGCCCGTGGCTTGGCGCTGGATCCGCGAGGACAGAGCGTAGGTCGCGAGTCACCTGAAGGGCCGCCTTTGCTTCCTCTTCAGGTGCCGGAGGCGGGAGGCGGCTTGACTTCGGAGGAGGCTGTCTACCGGAGCCTTGGTCTGGCTCCGATTCCGCCGGAGCTGCGGGAGGGTAGCGCTATCATCGACATAGCCCGGCGGGACGAGTTGCCGCGTTTGCTTGATGCGCGGGAGCTGCGGGGTGTCTTTCACGTGCACAGCAAAGAATCCGTGGGAAGCGAGACGATCGAAGCCATCGCCGCCGAAGCGTCTCGCCTGGGCTTTGCCTGGATCGCGTTGGCGGATCATCTTGATGAGCACGCGGGGCGGGGCACGATGGGTCCTTGGGAGCTCGACGAGCAATGCCGACGCCTTCGTGAAGTTGAGGAGCGGGTGGGGATTGAGATTCTCTCTGGGGCAGAAGTCGCTATCGCGGAGGACGGTGGCCTCGTCGCGGACGAGGACTCGCTCGAGCAACTCGACGTCGTCCTCGCGGCCGTGCGTTGGTCCTTCTGTCTCTCAAAGGAGGCCCAGACCGAGCGCCTGCTGCGGGCGATACGGCATCCTCGGGTGCGAGTGCTCGCGCATCCAACCGGGCGTCTTCTTTCCGACTGGGCTGGGTTGTCATGCGATTGGGATCGGGTCTTTGCCGAGGCGGCTCGGCAAGACGTTGCTCTCGAGATCAA
>CAYSMT010000372.1:0-3788 GCA_964432135.1 uncultured Acidobacteriota bacterium | reverse complement strand
CTGCCAGTGCATCGGGATCTCCTCGCAGGCGCACCCTCGGAGCAAGTTGCCTCACACTCAGCTCTTGGCTCCAGGGCAGGCTGCGCAGCGCGCGCGTGACGATTTCGTCAGGGAAAGTGACTGTCTTGCGATAGAGATGTTTGGAGGAGCGGACCTCTCGCCAGCGCAGCGTACGCTGCACCAGACTACGCAAGCGATTGGCTTCGCGTCGGATGGCGCTGACCGAGGCCTCTGCGGCATTCGGTAGCTCCATGCCTTCGAGGATCTGGGTGTGGAGCTGGATTCCGGCAAGGGGTGTGAGGATCTCGTGTCCCATTTGGGAGAGAAAGGTGTCCTGTACACGGGCGAGACGTGCCCCGCGTCCGGCGAGGAACATCAGCAGGACAGCCCCCGCGATGACCGAAACGCCGAAGGAGATCTCTAGCAGTCCGAGCACGAGATCAAAGGGCTGCTCGCGGGTGACGAGGACAACGATGCCTATGCCTGTCAGGATCGAGGTCGGCAAGATGACGACGAAGAGGATGAGGTAGACGACGCGGCGCAGGTTGACCTGCAGCGGGTCTCTCGCGCGTCGTGTGTTCTTGTCCGGCACTCGGCCCATGACTTTCCGCCTCGTCCATACGGATTGTGATGAGGGATTATCCCGCACAACCCATGGAACGCTCTACCGCGCTTTCGAGAGGGCTTGCCCGGAGGTGTCGTGGAGGTCCCGCGACGCAAAAGGGCACTCCGCAAGCGGAGTGCCCTTTGGTCCCCTCCCGACCGGCTAGTATTGGTAGCCGATGCCGAACGAGATGACCAGTGGGTCGAAGTCCAGCGAGCCAGAAAGCACAGGCGCGTCTGCCTTCGTAGGCACGAGCGGATGGCCTTCGACGACGAGATCCGGACCCCCCTTGAGATAGCGCAGACTCGAGGAGAAGTACCACCCCTCCCGGCCAAAAGGCGTATCGAAGCGGACGACGATGCCATATAGGCTTGCCGAGTCGCCGGGCGCGCGCGTGAGCTGGACGCCGCTCCGCCGGCCGGCTGCCTCGGCCGCTGGGGTGATGTCGAAGTCGTCGAAATCTGCATAGCCGAAGCTCAGACCGAAGCGTAGGCTCGTGCCCCGAAGGTCGTAGACGTCGAAGAGCCCGGTTAGGCTGAACATCTTCAGGTCCGAATCGCCGAAGGCGAGCTCGCCGGCGCCTGGGCTATCAAGCTCCATGTCCATGTTTGCGAGCAGGGCCGAGACCTCGATCGCGAAGCGCTCCGTCGTCCGGTAGGACACGGCTAGCTCTGGGACGATCGATTTGAGCAGGTCGAAAGAACCCGTGCGGTTCGAGTTGAGGGCGGAGACATAGTCTCCGTCGTCGGTGACCGGATTGATTAAACTCGCGCGGACCTCGAAGGACCAGGGCGTCTCTCCACCGGCAAAAACCATCGAGGGCGTGGCCAACGCGGCGGCCATCGCGACGAGGAAGACCAGCGAGCCAGTACGGATCAGCGAACGCATCGCCTCACTCCTTTCAGCACAAGAAAACGCCGCTGGCGGGACCTTCCCGGACCAGCCGCACCTACACGCTCTCCCACGTTAATGACCCGCCGCGCCTCTTGTCAACGGGAAGAACAAGAAATAGGCATTTACGAAAAAATGCGAACGTATGCGGCAAAGGTTCTAGGGAGTGGTTTCACCGCCTTCTCGCCTCGCCATCGGGCCGCTCACGGAGCCTGGCGGACCCTCGTATGCGAGGAGCGCCAGCTCGGCTCGACCGAGCCGCCCACGCCAGACGATCCGGCTTCCCCTGGGCCAGTCGCGAGGGTTACCGAGTTCGCTTCGCTTGCCGATGATCACCCGTGTCCCCGCTCCTTCCAGGAAGCTCGTGACCTCCTTGGGAGTATCGAGAATCGGACCGCGCCAGCCCGTGTACCAGGCGAGCAACTCGCGTTTGCCGCGAGTGAAAGCCACGGTTGCGGAGGGTGGTGCGGCGGCGCGCGCTTCTCGCGCGGCGATTCGTGCGCCCTGGGCCTGATTCAGGGCGGGGGTTAGCCAGAACGGCCAAGCGAGACCGGAAAGGGCGGCGAAGATGACCGGTGCCGCGATCAGCGCAGCCCGGGGGCGCGAGCGCAGAAGCGCGGGCAAGACGAGCATGCTCCCCGCGAAAGAGAACAAGAGCACGCCCGCACCGGCTCGCACCGCGGGCAGGTTGGATATGGGAGGGGGGATGAGCAGCGCCGCTTCACCCGGCCAGAGCACCGCGGCGCCGGCCGCGGCGAAAAGCAGCGCGAGGCCGATGGCGAGACCGCCACTGATGCGTCGTCCTGCGGGCCATGCGGCTATCTCAGGCCAGGCGCGGGCGGCGAGCAGGGCGAGTAGAGGATAGGCGGGGAGCAGGTAAACGCCGCGTTTGCCGGCGGGAAGGGAGAAGAAGACAAGGACAACGAGGAGGAACAGGCCGAGCGCGCGCAGCCGCCGATCCTCCACGAGGACACGAAGCACCCGGGGCATGAATGCCGGCAGGAAGAGCACGGACCAGGGAAAGAAGCCTTGAAAGAGGGCGAGGGGGTGATACCACCACGGTTCGAGGTTGTCCCAGGAAGAGATTGCTCTCTCGACGCTGTGGTGCCAGAGCGCCGCGAACACCGTGTCTGGAGGCACGCGAGAGAGCAGCAGCAGGGTCGGCGGAAGGACGATTAACCCGAATGTCACGATAGGCAGGGGCCTCAGGAGCATGCGGGCGGAGAACATACGAGCCTGCGTAATTTTGTCGGCGAGGATCGCGAAGAGAAGGAAAAGCAGGGCAACCGGACCCTTCGCGAGCAATGCCATAGCCAGCCAAGCCGCCGCGAGCACAGCGGCGAGACGGGAGTCGTCGGCCTTCGCTCGCCAAAGGCTGGCGAGCGCCCCAAAGACACCGCACGCGAGGAGCGCATCCGTCGCACACCACGCGCCTCGCGAGAGAGCAAGAACGCTTGAGAGGTAGATCAGCGCGGCTGCGGTTCCCGTCGTTTCGTCAAAGAGTCGGCGTCCCATCCTGTGAATCAGGGCCACGAGGGCGAGGGTTGCCAGTAGGGAGGGGATGCGCGCCGGAATCTCGGATTCTCCGAAGAGGCGGAAGCCCATGGCGAGGCCCCAAAAGAGCAAGGGGGGCTTGTCGAGGTAAATCTCCCCCTCCAGATTACGGGTCACGACTCCGTCACCGCTGCGCGCCATCTCGAGCCCGATGAGCGCGAAGCGCGGCTCGTCTGGAGGAAGCAGCTCCCGGCCCCACAGACTTCCGCCATAGACGACGAGGGCGAGAAGCACGAGCGCAAGAGTTCGGCCACGGGCCTCGCATCTGAGCCTGTCCATCGCGGATCAGGGTCTCGCCGGTGCCCGGGAGGCGGGTTCAGACCAGCGGGAAGAATCATGGCACAGGGCGGCCTGATTGGCGACGAGCTGGTATGAGGTGTTACCCACGATACGTTCGAAGACCCGGCAGACGCGCGTGCCTTCAGGAAGCGCGGCTACGAGCTTGTCGGCCTGCGAGGCGCGGACGATGACCCAGAAAGGTTCAGGGGCGGCCAGTCGCTTTCCGAAGTTTCGTAGCGAGTTTTCATCTCCTGGCTCTGCCGTGGCGAGCTGTCCGCCGTGGAAGCCGAACTGCGCTCGAAAGTCCACCATGCCTCCCGGGGCGCCGCCGATCGTCTCCTCGCGGACACGGTCGATGAAGGGTTTCGCGGACTTGCGTTCGTCAAAGCGAGGCAGGACGCCAAGGAAAATCGCGCTGTGGAGGAGCCCCCAGGTCACGGCGACGGCAAGCAGACTCGTC
>CAYSMT010000371.1:0-3790 GCA_964432135.1 uncultured Acidobacteriota bacterium | reverse complement strand
TCGGGGTTTGGGCCACATGGCGTAACTGCCGCGTTACGGCACTTAGTGTGGGGGATGAGGCTTCAACGGGGAGTAGCGGGTCGAGGGTTGCCAGCCGCGGCAAGACGCCCTCGGCGAGAGCGGAGACGAAGCGTTCGCGGTGCAGGTTGGATATGAGTCCGGCGTCCGCGTCCTTGAAAGCGACGCAGGCCGGGAAAGGGTCTTCGAGGCGTACCCGCAGCCAGGTGTCGGTCCTGCGGGCATGAGAGGATGCGAAATAGCGCCCCAGCAAGGCGCAGGTCTTCGCAGACAAAGGAGCTGCCTTCTGGGATAACGGGAGCACCTGGCCCCCGGTGACGAGGTAGGCGGCCTCTCTTTCGTCCCAGCGCAGTCGCTCTGCAGCCATGGCCCGGGTGAGCTGCTCGTGGGTTCGCGGATCGAATGAGTAGGTGCTCGAAAGCGCATCGCCTGCCATCATGTTGGGGCTCCTCATCGTTGCCCGACACGACAAGAGCGTAGAAGTCGTTCTCCGTCGCCGACAGGAAGGAGGAGGAACGATGTCCCGATATGTGGAATGCCAGGGTTTGCGAGCCCTCATCTCATGCCTGCTCGTCGTCTTCGCGGCGAGCTTGGGTCTGGCCTGGGCCGAGCTTGATCTCGTCGTCCTCGTCGATGGTAGCGAGGTCAACTGCCGCGTCCTCGGCCTGGATGCGAAGCTGCTCACCATCGAGCGCGAGGACGGCCGGCACGAGAAGATCGCTCGAGAGAAGCTTGTTTCGATCACCTTCGGCGAGGGCGAAGCGGCTCCCATTAGTGCGCGGGTGCGGGTGCTCGCCGCCGACGATCTCGTCCGGATCTACCTCAATGGGCAGGAGGTCGCCTCGGCCGCGGAGCTGCGCGCGGGTTGGGTCGACCTGGCACCGTTGCTCGGCGAGGGGCCGAACGAGCTCTACGCTGAAGTGAGCAACGAGACCAACCTATGGGCCTATCGCTGGGTTCTCGAGGCGAATGGACGGCGCGAGACCTTTCAGTGCGGCCTCGTCCACAAGTCCGGTTGCCGCGCCGAGGGGCGTTCCGACCGGGCGCTCGGCACCTTCCCTGCCGGCCGGGCTTGGCTCTATGTGCACCGGCGCTCGGGAGAGGTGACGATCGAGCTTCCTTGACGTGTGGCCGAGCGCGCTCCGCCGCAGCTTCTGGCAGGTGGTGAAGCTCAGTCGGCCTCAGCGAAGTCGAAGAGCGGTGCGCTGAAGAGCTTTCCGGCGTCGGCGGCCGGGACAGGTCGCGAGAAGAGGAAACCCTGGGCCAAGTCGCAGCCGAGGGCCTCGAGGCGCGCGAGCTGATCGGTCGTTTCTACGCCTTCGGCGACGACCGTTTTGTGGAGATTGCGCGCGAGGGCGACGATTGTGCGGACGATTTCGGAGCTTTCGACGTCGAGACCCATGCGCGAGACGAAGGAACGGTCGATCTTGATCGTTTGGATCGGCAGGCGATGCAGACAGCTCAGTGAGGAGTAGCCCGTACCGAAGTCGTCGATCGAGACGTGGGCCCCGAGGCTTCGTAGGTGCATCAGTGTGTCGATCGCTGAGTTAGTGTTCTCCATCACCATGCTCTCGGTGATCTCGAGGTTCAGTGAGGAGGGAGCGAGCCCTGTCGCGCGCAGGGTCTGACTCACGCGTCGCACGAGTCCCGGTTCCGCGAGTTGCTTGCGTGAAAGATTGACGTTGATGACCGCGGGCGCAGCCTCGCGTAGATCGCGCTGCCAGCGTGCCATCTGCTGGCAGGCCTCAAAGAGCACCCATTCACCGATCTGGATGATCTGTCCTGTTTCCTCGGCGGCCGGAATGAACTCACCAGGGGAGACAAAGCCGCGGACCGGGTGGATCCAGCGCACGAGAGCCTCGAAACCGGTCACGCTGTGGCTCTTGAGGGAGACGATGGGCTGGTAGTGGAGGGTGAACTCGCCGCGTTCGACGGCGCGGCGCAAGTCTGATGCGAGGCGCAACATCTCCCGCGCGCGTCGTCGCATCTCCGGGTCGAAAATCTCGTAACCCGCCTCCGCCGTCTTGGCGCGATACATCGCTGTCTCGGCATCCTGCAGCATCTGCTCCGGACGATCGTAGCCCGTCGCGCTGAGCGCGATGCCGATACTCACGGTCGGAAAGATGTCCTGATCTGCGAGGCGGAAAGGGTCCTGCAGTGCGAGATGGACGCGGTTCGCGATGCGAACGGCGTCCGAGACGTCCTGGATGTCATCGAGGAGAATCGTGAACTCGTCTCCCGAGATCCTGGCGACGGCATCGGAGAAGCGCAGGTGTTTGTGCAATCGCCGGGCGATGGCTCTGAGCAGTTGGTCTCCAGTCTCATGGCCGAGACTCTCGTTGACCATCTTGAAGCGGTCGAGGTCGACGAGCAGGACGGCGAAGCGGTAGGCGCTTTGGAGCTGAGCGCGCCCGATCGCTCGTGAGAGCCACTGAGTGAAGAGGCTGCGGTTCGGCAGCCCTGTCAACGGGTCGTAGTAAGTCAACGGGAGTGCCCTCGGTACGGCTCCCGTGTCCTCCGTCTCCGCGTCATGCTCGGAGTGGGTTGTTGGGCTCAACCGTCCGCGCGCCCCCTCGCCGTTTTCCGCCGGAGGAGCAAGGATCGCAAAAGGTACGTGGCAGCCGCGGCGATAGGCTTCCTCAAGAAGGCGCCAGGTCGCCCGGGGGCTGGTACCATCGTCGAGGATGCACGCATTTCCTTCGCGTTCCGAGAGCGCGTCGAGCGCTCCGGCCGCTTGGTCGGTGTCGATGTCCGGGGCATCGGGATAATCCTCAAGAGCATCCCGAAGTGTTTTCAACACTTTCCCGGAATCATCCACCAGCGTGAGTCCTTGCTTGCGCCGCATGTGGACGAATCCTTTCCTAACGGCTAATTTGTTCCCCCTAGACGACCTTGCCACCACAATCGTCAACAATCTGACGCCACCGGTCCGCCGATCCGGTCCGATGAAAGGGCTTGACGCTTCCATGTCCAACTATCGCGGTTCTTTCGGTGGCGGTGGCGCGCAGCTCGCGCTGCCACCGGTCACTCCGATGCTGCGCCTGATTCTGATGACCCTCGCGGGCGCATTCGTCGTGCAGACCATGCTTCAGCTCCTTGGTCTGCCCGCCCTGATTTGGTGGTTGGCTCTGTCCGGCGAGGGGCTTCGGCACTTCGCTCTGTGGCAGCTCCTGACCTACGGGCTGCTCCACGGAAGCATCGTGACGCCACAGATGGGGAACCTCTGGCATCTGGCCATGAACTGTCTCGGTCTGTGGGTCTTTGGTGGCGATGTCGAACGGGTGCTCGGCTCGAAGGGCTTCCTCCGCTTTTTTATCATCTGTGTGTTGGGCGGTGGTTTGCTCTACGGGGTCGCTGGCTTCATCAGCGGGAGCCCGATTCCCGTGATCGGCGCCTCCGGTGGTGTGCTCGGTGTTGTCCTCGCCTTCGCGATCTTCTTTCCGAAGCGGCAGCTCATCCTCTTCCCGATTCCGGTTCCGATTCGCGCTTGGGCGCTCGCGGCGATCTACCTCGTGCTCAACGTCTACGGTGCGCTGGCGAACCCCGATGGCGGCGTCGCCTATCTGGCGCATCTCGGCGGGATGGGCGCGGCTTTCCTCTACTTGCGTCTGATGCGTGGCGGAGGCGGCGCGGGGCGCGGGTGGCGCTCTTTGTTCCGCAAGCGGCCTCGTTTCGAGGTGCACCGAGGTGATCGGCGGGACCCCTGGGATCTTCACTAAGCTTGTCGCCGTCGTTGCGACGGCAGACGGCCCTCGGGAAGCAATCTTGCCGG
>CAYSMT010000370.1:0-3792 GCA_964432135.1 uncultured Acidobacteriota bacterium | reverse complement strand
CTGCGCCAGCCTTCGCGACACTACTTGGTGATGCCACCTGGGATCACAAGAACAATTACGCCTACACGCCGGCACGGCAGCTCGTGCCGGTCTATATGTTCGACATCTCCACAAACTCCCAATTCGGCTACTACCCGAGCGACACGTGGTTCGCGGCGGTCTGCGGCAACGACGATTTTCCCGACCTCACGCTGGGCAGGATTCCGGCGCACACCTTCGCCGAGGCCGAGGCCGTGTTCCGCAAGATCCGCTTGCACGAGACAACGGATCACCCGGGCGCGATCTCCGGCAAAGCGCTCTTGATCTCGGAATGGGATGGCCCCAACAGCGACTTCTTCCGTGTCCACAATGAAATCTTCAACCAGTGGTTCGTGGGCAAACCCCAAACCGCTCAGAAGCTCTATGAGGCTGGATTCGCCCAGAGTGACGCCCTCGCGCTCAACTCAAATATCGACGCCGCCGTCAATGCCGGCGGGGCCATCGTGAGCTACGTCGGACACGGAGGCTACAAAGACTGGGGAAACGGCTTCGATATCTTCAAAACCGAGGAGCCGGGATCGACCGACAAGGACGATCAAGAGGATTGGAACAGCGGCACGCCGACCTTCTTCACCGTCCACGCAAACTGCATCACCGGCAACTTCGCAGCGACAACCTCGCCTTCCTCGACAAACGACACCTGGTACAGCTTTCTCGAAGACACTCTGCTGACCGCCAACAAAAGCGTGGTCGCCGGCATGGCCCCCGCGCATCTGACGAATAGCTTCGAACTCGACCAAATCCTCGACCCCGTCTTCGAAGAGCTCTTCGGTCGCAAGAAGACCCGACTGCTCGCCTCAATCGATCTGCGTGAGCGCCAGAACTTCCATAGCCTGAATAAGATCGTCAATCTGCGTTCCTTTATGCTCGAAGGAGACCCGGCAACGCAGCTGCGCATCCCGGCGCCTGCGGCGCCAACCATTACCGCCATCGACAAGGCCGGATCTGGCGAGCTGCGCATTCGCTGGACCGCGCCTTCGGATCCGGAGATCGATCACACCCGAATCTATCGCGCGCGTTCGCCGGGTGGACCCTACACGAGGGCGGGCGAAACCGCCGACGCGAGCACACGAGAGTTCCTCGACACGGGCTTGCACAACTGCCGAGAGCAGTACTACTACCTCGTTTCCGTCGATGCCGATGGCTTCGAAGGACGTTGGTCAAACTTCAATGACACCTGCTTCGGTGATCGAAGCGATTGCTGGTCCGGCACACCGGAGAACCCGAACCCACCAAGCACCCCGATCCTCGACTCGGTCACGGACACCCAGCGAGGCGGGCAGCTCGAAGTGCGCTGGCAGGCCGTCTCCGACAGCGATGTCGTGCGCTACCATGTTAAGTACGGCACGACATCCGGAACCTACAGCAGCGAGAAGGTCGTTCCATCCAGCGAGACGAAGGCTTTCCTTTCCGGGCTCGAGAACGAGACGACCTATTACGTCGTCGTCCACGCGGCTCACTGCAGCGCGCAAGGCAACGCGAGCAACGAGTTGAGCGCGACACCCCACCTCGTCAAGGGTATCAATCCTCCCGCCGCCATCTCGGATCTTCGGGTAGCTCGCCCGAACACGAACGACCTGCGGCTGACCTGGACCAATCCGACCAAAACGCTCTGGGGCACCCCGACGCAGCTCTCGGCCGTCGAGGTCTACGGCTCCCAGAATGGGGCGGTTTTCCCCCTCGATACGGCTCATCGCCTCGCGAGCCTGCCAGCGGACGCGACGAGCTGGGAGCACACGGGGCAGGGGAGCCCGACGACGCCGGCCTGGGACTATCTCGTCGTCGCCCTCGATGATCACTCACGCTCTTCCGCAGCCGGTGCCGGCTATCCTGCTGCGGTCGAGGATTTACGGCTCTCCAAGCCGAGCGGGGGTGGCATTCGGCTGGCCTGGACGCGCATCGACCGCTCGCACTCTGGAAAGCGCCTCCACATCGTGCGCTATAACGTGTACGGACGAGACTCGAGGCTTGCTCGCAAGGAGATCAGCGCGGCGACGCTGCTTCGCCGCGTGCCGGATTCTGGGGCGGGCACTTCCGAGCTCAGTACGGAGCTGACGATGCCCTCGTCCACTTACTTCACCTACCAAGTCGTCGCCGAGGAGACCCACGGTAACGAATCCGTCTGGTAGCTTTGCCAACGCGGCACGCTACGCAACGCGGTGACCTCGTGCTTTCTTCATAGTCTCTCGCGTCCGAGCTCGCGGATGCGCCGGCGGGCCAGCTCGACGCCGGAGCGCTCCCCCGGCCGGCCAGTGGCTCGTTCAAGGTAGGCCTGCCAAGCCGAAAGAGCCTCGCCATGCCGGGAGAGGGCATCAAAGGCCTGGGCGCGATTAAAGAGAACCTCCGGGTCGCGGCTGTGTTTCAAGGTGGGTCCAAGGAGAAGCTCGAGCGCGTCCCCGGCGCGGTCGGTACTGAGATAGGCGGCGGCGAGGTTGAGCTGCTCGACGGGCGATTCCGGAGCGAGAGCAAGAGCCTGCTGGAGACGCTCGATGCCAACCGAAAGCTGCTCGGCCTTCATTGCGAGCAAGCCAAGACCTCGCAGGGCGGGGACATAATCTTGCTCGCAGCGCAGAGAGGAGAGGTACCACGTCTCTGCTGCCTTGGGATGCCCTTCTCGCTCCGCGCGCTCCGCGCGAATGAGTGCCAAGCGCGGGTTGCAACGCATTCGTTCCGCGAGTTCCTCGCGGCGCGGACCGCTGGCAGCCAGCGCCGGGACAAGCAAGACGAGTCCACCGGCAAGCAAAGCTGCCCAGCGCCGTGGCGGCGTGACGCCATCGGCAAGCCAGCCGAAGAAGCCGGCGATGACGCCAGCGATGGCGGCGAGCATCACTAACCTTTCGGATGCGAAAGGCAAAACGCCGACAGCAGCGCCAGCCCCGAGGACGAGGGGGGGCAACCAAGGAGGCAGGGGACGCGCCGCACAAGCCCACGAGGCGAAGGCGGCAGCCATGATCAATGCCGAGGGCAACAACAGCATCGGCATCCTCGCGATGGCCTCGGGGCCGATGACCAGCGCGAAGCCCGCGAAGAAAGCGCCTCCCGCGGCCAGAGCGACGAAAGGGGCGCGCACCCAAGCCAGTAGGCGTGGGGGGGCCGACCCAGCAAGCGCGAGGGGGGTGAGGCAACCCGCTGCAGCCAGCAGGCCGACGGCGACGCTCGTGCCAAGCGCCGGGAGCAGGGCGAGGGCCATCACGAAGAGAAGGGGGCGCGATCCCCATGTCTCGGACGACGAGGGGCCAAGGCGAGAGCGCAAGACACTCTCGCTGAGCAGAAATACAGCCAAGCCCAGCCCGAGCAGGCCGAGCAGGTCGAAAGGAACGGGAGCTACGGTCAAGTGCGGAGGGAAATGCAAGGTCACGGCCGAGGCCACGCCCCCCCCAGCGGCCCCCATGAGGAATACCCCCATGCCGGGAAAGAGCGATGGCGTCAATGCGCTGTGAAGCCAGCGCTCCTCATGACGCGACTCGGCCCAGCACCACAACAGCCCGAGGACACCAAGTAACGGCATGAGCCAGAGGATGGCCACGGCATCGGCCGAACTCGCGAGATCCGGGCGGATGAGGAAGGCCTCGCTTTTGTAAAGCTGCGTAAGATCCATGCCGGGCATGCGGAGGCGAAACAAGGCGAGCACAATGATCGGCAGACAGAAAAAGAAGAGCGAGACGAAGTAGATGCTCACCGCCGCGGCAAGCGCGCGCCACCAGCGACGTGAACGCAGGAAGACGTAGAGCGCCCCGAGCAACACGGCCGCGA
>CAYSMT010000369.1:0-3807 GCA_964432135.1 uncultured Acidobacteriota bacterium | reverse complement strand
GGGGGCGCGGCGCATCGACGCGGACGCTTCGCAGCTCGAAGAATTGGTGCCATTGGTTTCTCGCCGCGAAATGCTCGAGTTCACGCCGAAGGTGCGCCACGACGCGATGCTCACGGCGGGAGGCATCATCGCAACCTACGCGCGCTGGCTCGAGCGGAGGGGAGACCCCGTCGTTCTACATGCGCCGCGCGCTCGCGAGATGGGGGCCGAATGAACGCCCAATTCAAGCGGATCTGGGTTGCGCCAGCCAAGGTCGTCATCGACGCTGTGCTCGTTGCTGCCGCGTTGTGGATCGCCTACCTCTTCCGCTTCGGAGGTGAGTTGCCCGGTGTGCATGCGGAGGTGTTGACTCGCTACGGGGCGCTCGTGATGGTCATCAAGCTCTTGACCTTCGGCATGTTCGGCAACTATGCGACCGTCTGGCGCTATGCGTCGATCAACGACCTCTGGCGTTTGCTACAGGGCAATCTCGTCGCGTCGCTGGTTTGCGTCGCGTTCTACTGGGTCCTCGACCTCGACGTGCCGCGGGGCGTCGTGATCCTTGACGGCCTACTGGCTTTCGCAATGTGCGGATTCGCTCGCCTCGCACCTCGCTTGGCCCAAGAACGGTTGAACCCGACCGTGTTGGCGGCGCTGCCCGGACCGTTGCGCTCCATTTTTGGCAGTGAGGGGCACGCCGAGCGGCGGATTCTCATCGTCGGCGCCGGCGATGCCGGCGAGAATCTCGTACGTGAGATGAACCGCAAGGGTCAGCTTGGCTACCTGCCCGTCGGCTTCGTCGACGACGATCTCTCGAAAAAGGGCATGCGGATACATGGCGTCAAGGTGCGGGGAACTCGCATGGATCTCCCGCGTCTCGTCGCCCAGCATGACGTTGACGAGATCCTGATAGCCATTCCTTCGGCAACTGCAGATCAGATCCGGCCACTGGTTGATGTCTGTCGCCAGACGGGAGTGAAGCTCAAGATTCTTCCCGACCTGGCGAGTTTGGTGGACGGGCCGCCTCGGCTTTCGGATCTGCGCGAGCTGCGTATCGAGGATTTGCTCGGTCGGCCGCGCATCGAGCTGCAAACCGAGGCCGTCAGCGCCTACATAGCCGGTAGGCGCGTGCTCGTCACGGGTGCCGGTGGTTCGATCGGCAGCGAGCTGTGCCGTCAGATTCTTCGCTTCCGCCCGGCGGAGATCACCTTTTTCGGACGGGGTGAGAACAGCATCTACGCGATCTATCAGGAGCTGCTCCCGCGTCGTGGCGAGACGCGGATGCGTGAGGTCATCGGCGACGTCATCAATAAGAAGAAGCTTTCAGGTGTCTTCGAGCGCTTCCATCCCCAGATTATCTTCCACGCAGGTGCGGATAAGCATGTGCCGTTGATGGAACTCAACCCTGACGAAGCTGTGCTGAACAATGTCCTCGGGACGCGCAATGTGATCGAGATTAGCACTGAGTTCGGTGTCGAACGCCTCGTGTGCATCTCGACAGACAAGGCGGTCAATCCGACGAGCATCATGGGTTGTTGCAAGCGTGTCGCCGAGCTTTATGTTCGTTCACCGCGTTACCAGGGACCGATCATCACGGCGGTGCGTTTTGGGAATGTGCTCGGCAGTCGAGGTTCCGTCATCCCGCTCTTCCAGAAGCAGATAGAGCGCGGGGGGCCGGTGACCGTGACGCACAAGGAGATTCGCCGCTACTTCATGACGATCCCTGAGGCGGTGGCCCTCGTGATCCAGGCCGGTGCGATGGCTTCCGGGCGAGAGATCTACGTTCTTGACATGGGCGAACCCGTACTGATTGACGATCTTGCGAGACGGGTCATTCGTCTCTCCGGCCTTGTACCTGACGAAGATATCCAGGTGACCTACTGCGGTCTTCGACCAGGAGAGAAGCTGGATGAAGAACTCGTGGGTGTTGGAGAGAGTCGCGAGCCGACAGCGCACCACAAGATCTTCAAGGTGCTCATCAACGGCGGCGTCAACGATGCTGAGCTCGATGCCGGTGTGCGCGAGCTCATCCGCCAGGCCGTCGAGATGGATGATGTCGGCATCCGCGAGACCCTCCGCAAGCTGGTTCCCGAGTATCGACCCTATCTGCCGCCAGAGGTCAAGAGTTGGGTCGAGGATCGACCTCGTCCAGGAGCGGAGTGAAGTGATGATCGGAGAGCTTCAGGCCCGTGATACGCAGCAGGAGCAGCGCGACGAGCGCCGCCCGCTTGCTCGTCGCGAGAAGCTGTCCGCTGCGAGAAGCTCCCAGTGCTCGCAGACGCGCTCTTTCGAAGGGCATGCGGCGCACGTAGCTGAGCAGCTCGACGAGGGGGCGCTTGCCGAGCTGCGCGCGCAGCCAGCGCGGCGCGAAGGGCCAAGTCGAGGGCGGCATTCGCAAGGGAAAGCGCTCGGGTCTAAGACAGCTCAAGCGTTGTTGACATCTCCCGGGCAGGGGAGGGATGCGATCGAGAGCTACGTTTGCGGGGCTGTTGAGCAGCGTAGCGCCCAGCTCGAGGGCCAAGCGCAGCGCGCGTGCGAGTCCCGCCCGGCTTGCCTGTGTGGCGAGAGCTTGCGAGACCAACTCACTATGGCTGCGCAGGAGACGGTCGATGTCGACCAAACGTTTGAGCTCGGTGAAGCCTCCCCGCAGCAGGTTGAGCGTCGCGTGCATCAACTGATCTTCGGGAGCGGGCACGAGGAAGGTGCCCCCGCCTTGGGCGGGCACGGCACGTTCGAGCAGTCCCTTTGCCGGGAGTCGGCAGCTTTCGCCAACGCGGGTGAGACCCCAGTGAAGCTCGAGCCGCGGCTTGGCGTGCCCCTCGAAGATGTGATGGAAATGCAACCGGCGGTAGACCTCGCGCAGGGGACCGCTCGTGAGCATGCGGTAGCCGAGGGCCTCGACGCAGCCGACAGCTCCTTCGAGCGCGTCCTCCGGGACGAGAAGATCGAGGTCGCGAAAGGTGCGTTGGGCGGGGTCTTGGTAGACCGACCGGGCCAGGCCGACACCTTTGAGTACGACCGAGGGGATCGAGAGCTTCGCCAGCGCCGTCGTGACGCGCTCGGCTTCGATGAAGTAGTAGCCATGGTGACGTGCGAAGCTGCGCAAACGTCGCCGCAGATCGGACCGCAGGTCTTCGGGCAGCTCTTCGGCCAACGCCAGGACCCTGCTGGCAACCAAGCCGAGGACGCCCGCCCTTTCCGCTGCATCGATTACGGCATTCCACTCACCCGAGAGCAGGTGTTCCGGCGCCGGCTGTTCCAGGCGGATCCAGTGGATCAGCCGGGTTGCGGTCAACCTGTCCAAGGGAGTGGGGCCTCCTTCGTCCGTGGGAACCGGGAGGCCTCGCCTCACGGGTCGTTCGGGCGTTCTCGTTGGATTGTTATATCACGGCACATCAACCAGGTAACCCGGGCAGCGAGCTGCTGACCCGGCACTCAACAGGAGAAAGTGTATGGCCTCCGAGATCATCGAACGCGAAGACGAGATCCTCACCAGCCGGGAGGCGCAGGAGTTCCTCAAGATCGGTCGCACGAAGCTGTGGGAGCTGACCAAGAGCAAGCAGCTTCCGGCGTATCGCGTCGGTTCTGGGCGCACCTCGTCTCTACGCTACAAGAAGTCCGAGCTGCTGCAGTGGCTCGAGCAGAACCGGGTCCAAGCTTGAGGCGGCCCCGGTGTGAAGGTGGCCCCCGATTCCGCCCGGGGGTGCCTTCCAGCCGGGTCTCGGCAGAGAAACGCTGCGCGCAGTGGACCAGGATATCGCCCGAGGATGTCACCGTCGGCGTCACCTCCCCGGCTGAGATCGGGGTGGGGCGCCTGCGGCGACGGAC
>CAYSMT010000368.1:0-3809 GCA_964432135.1 uncultured Acidobacteriota bacterium | reverse complement strand
AGGGGAAGGCTTCGAGGTGCAGAAGCCCTCTTCCGACGCGGCCGACGACTTTGCCCTGGAGAGCATCGGCGAGGGAAAGAGCGGTGTGGAGAAGCCTGCCGCGGAGCGGGCCGAGGGCGATGATGTTGCCCTTGCCGGGGAGGCCTTCGAGGAGAACTACGTCCTAGATGTTGAGCCCGAAGGCGGCGCAAAGAAGTCGGGTTCTGACGCGCAGGCCGAGTCGAAGGAGACGGAGCGACCGGCTTCGGAGGCCGCCGGAGAAGAAGGCGCCAACGAGATCGACGGCGAGCTGGAAGATGCTGAGTTGCTGCTCGAGGAGGAGCCGACACGGGTGGATCTTGGTCCCGTCGATGCAGCGGAGGTCGAGATCGATCTGCCCGAGGAGATGCTTTGTGAGATCGGGCGTTTCAACCGCCGCCACGAGATCGTCTTTCGCCATCTGCGGCTAGAGATCGGAGCCGGCGTGCGCAACTACGTCCTGAGTTGCCAGCAGCGCCTCGGTGACGCTGCCGTGGTTTTCGATGGGCTCGCGCCGGATGCCGAGGGGAGCTTCGATCCTGCGCGGCTCGGAGCCGCTCTGCAGCGCCATTGGCGCGAGCCGTGGCGTGAGCCGCTGGAGTGGCTGATCGAGATGGAGCTGAGCATGGTGCGCGACCTCATGACGCCGGCTCGCTACGGCGAGATCGAGGCCGGTCTCCTTCAACTCGAGGACTAATACCTCCCTTTGGCGAGGCGTTCGAAACGTTCATTCAGGGGCCGCTAGCCATCGGCCAGAGGAAGCCCTCAGGCCGGTTGGCGGTCGGTGCGGGAAGGTGTTTTCCTCAGCGCAAGGACTCCCACGCCTGGCATTTCGAGCAGCGCCATTCGAGCTGCTCGGGCTGATGCCCGCAGACACGGCAGACCCATGGATCGATCCAGACGGGGTCGTTCTCCCAGCGCGCGAGCAGCGCGAGCAGGCGTGGCCCGGCGTGGGAACCGTCCTCGCAGGCCGCGAGGCGCGCGCGTAGCCGCGCCGTCGTTGCCGTGAGGGGGGCCGCCCGCTCGAGCTTCTCACACCAACCTCGAGCTTCCTCGATGGCATCGAGGCGCAGGGCTTCGTCCACGAGCCAGGCGAAGATGCGCCACGGCGGCGTATCTTCGCCTTCGCGGCTCGCGCAGTCCTTGGCGAAACGACGCACACTCTCTCGCTCTCCCGAGGCGCGGGCCAGGTACTCGAGGCGTTCGAGCACCGCGGGGGCGAGCCAGGGAGCCCGCTTGGCGGCCTCGTGCCAGGACTCGCGGGCCTTGCGGGGCTCGCCCAACTGCAAGTGGGCGTCACCCAGGCTCATCTGCGCTGCGGCGAGCTGCGGTTCGGCTTCGACGGCGCGCCGGGCCTCGCGCAGCGCGTCCTTGGCGCGTCCCTCCGCAACATACTCCCGCGCGGCGAGGGCTCTGCGGCGCGCCGTGATCAGTCGTCCCCGCTCCGGATCGAGGCGCGTCACCGCCTCGCCGACGCGGATGGCCTCTTCCCAGCGCCGCAGGCGCGAGAAGAGACGCCCCTGGGCGATGAGGGGCGCGAGTTCCTTGGTGTCGGAGTCGACGGCTTTCGCGTAGGCCGCCAGGGCCTCGTCCTCTCGCTGCGCGCCTTCGAGCAGCCGGCCCTTGAGCAGCCAGGCCGCGGAGCGCAGCTCTCCGGCCAGATCGCGGCGTGCGAGCAGGATCTCCGCGACGCGTTCCGCCCGCGAGGCGTCGCCCGCGCGGCGCAGCTCCTCCCCGAGCAACAAGTAGATGGCATCATCACCGGATTGGAGCTCGGTGGCTTGGCGCAGCGAGGCGGCGGCGGCAGTGTGGTGTCCCGCGGCCAGGCGAGCCAGCGCCGCATCGATGGCCTTCTTGTGAGGTCCGCCTCGCTTTGAGCCAGGTTCGAGGCGGCGGGCTCCCGACAGTGCGAAGGTCGTGATCAAGACGCCAGCGAGAAAGCCGAGCAAGAGCCAGAAGTAGCTCATGTTTCGTTGAACTCCTCCGTGTCGGGGCTGGCGATTCCGGCCGTCAGCTCTGGAGCGCGCGGCGTCTCCTCGGAGAAGACCATGTTGCGCAGGTCGTGAACCTCCTCCTCGAGCTTCTTCCCTCGGCGCCGCAGCCGGCGGTTCTCGAGGCGCAGGGCGATGCCTTCGAAGACCGCCAGAATGCCCGTGAAGAGCGCTCCAGCGAAGACACCGCCGACGATTACTCCCGCCACGGGGACGGGGCGCGCTTCACCAAAGCCGACGCGGAGCGGAACCTCCTCACTCGCGTTGGCGAGCGCAATCCAGAGCAGTACGATGACGAAGGCCGCAAGCAGCACGAAGAGCACTAGCCTCATCGGGGCGATTCCTCCTGCGGGCCCAAGGGCCGCAACGCGATTATACCCGGGGGCGGCCCCGCGGGATGTCTGCCCGTATGGTTGGTTTTAGCTCGTCCGGGAACCGAGCAGTAAATCGATCACTTCGCGCACGGCACCGTGGCCACCGCTGCGGCGCGTGACGAGCTGGGCCGCTTGGCGGACTTCGTTCTCGGCGTCGGCGACGGCGACAGGAAAACCCACGGCGGCCATCGCAGGCAAGTCGACGACATCATCCCCGATGAAACAGGCTGCTGATGCCGGCAAGTTGCGTCGGGCAAGGATCTCCTCGACCACAGCCTGTTTGTCACGCACGCCGAGATGGATCTCCTGCAGGCCGAGCTCCTCGACGCGCCGGCGAACCTGAGCCGAGTCCCGCCCGGAGATGACGCCGACGATCAGACCGGCCGCGACGGCCCGGCGCAGCCCGAAGCCGTCGCGTACGTGAAAACGCAGCGCGAGGCCCTGTGCAGCGAAGTAGTAGAGGCCCCCGTCGGTGAGCACACCGTCGACATCGAGCAGGAGGAGGCGGATCTCTCGGGCGGGCGATGGGGGACGGCTCATGCGTGTCCTCAGAATAGGTGCGTGCCCCAAAGATCGTGGATCTGGATGACACCGAGGGCGCGTCGCTCTTCGTCGACGACCGGGAGCATCATGATCTTGCGTTCTTCCATGATCTGGAGTGCGGCGGAGGCCAGCGCCTCCGGTGAGATGGTCGTTGGTGAGGCCGTCATGGTCTCGCGAGCCGTCTTTTCGAGCGGGGAGGGGTCGTTCTCGAGCAGGCGGCGCAGGTCACCATCGGTGAGCAGTCCGAGCAGATGCGAGGCGGCATCGACGACAGTCGTGCAGCCCAGGCGTTTGCGACTCATCTCGATCACGACCTCGCGCATCGCGGTCTCCGGTCCGACGCGAGGCATGGCATCGCCCGAGTGCATGAAGTGGGCGACTCTCGCGAGGCGACGGCCTAGTCGCCCACCGGGGTGCAGCCGGGCAAAGTCCTCCTCGCCGAAACCTCGCGCCTCCATCAGCGTCGCCGCGAGGGCATCGCCGAGTGCAAGGGCTGTCGTCGTGCTCGCCATCGGAGCGAGGTTGAGTGGGCAGCCTTCCTCGCTGACGGAGGTGTCGAGCAAAAGGTCGGACTCGCGGGCGAGGGTTGAGCTCTCAGCCCCGCAGATCGCGATGATTCTCGCGCCCAGACGGCGGATCGTCTCGAGTAGGGCGACGACCTCATCGGTCTCTCCACTGTGGCTAAGCGCGATGACGACGTCACCGGAGACGAGCACACCGACGTCCCCGTGGATCGCTTCGGCGGGATGCAGATAGAGTGAGGGCGTGCCCGTCGAGGCAAAGGTCGCCGAGATTTTGCGGGCGACCAGGCCGCTCTTGCCCATTCCCGTGAGCACCGCACGGCCCGTTGCGGACAGGATCATCTCCGCTGCCGAGCGGAACT
>CAYSMT010000367.1:0-3811 GCA_964432135.1 uncultured Acidobacteriota bacterium | reverse complement strand
GTCGATGAAGTGTGGCAGGCCGGATTGGGCATAGCCGGCGAAGATTTTTTTCGCGTCGTCGGGTTGTGCATGCGCACAATCCGTGCTGCGACACCGCAGGCAGGGCACGCACCCCGCGCGGAAGAGCGAGCGTCGGACGAGCAACGCATGGACGGCCTCGTCGAGCTCCTCATGTGCTGCCTGGACGGCAAGATCGAGTTCATCGTCCATGAGGGTCAGCGGCAATGTCAAGGAGAGTTCGAGCTGTCCTCGGCGACCTTCGAGAAGATGGTTAGCGAGGTGCCCCTGGACGCGGTCGAGGGCCCGCCCGATGAGCAGGCGCAACGCATCCCGCACGCGGTTGTCCCTTTCCATGGTTCCATTCTACGGGCGATTTCTTCAACTTGCGTGATCCAACAGGGCTCGTCGTGGCGTATGGCAGAAGAGGCTGTTGGCTTCAGCGGACGCGAGTTCGACTGGAAACGCTACGCGCGAAGATCCCCTTCTCTGTGTACAGAGCGGCGCCGGCGAGTAGGAAGGCCACGATGCGCCCGAAGGCCATCGTCATGTCGAGCAGGAACGCGAAGCCGTGGGAGGTGTTGTCGAGCCCCGCGCCGTGCAGCCCCACATAGACCAGCATGACGAAGTGCACAACGCCCATCACGAGGAAGGCGGCGGCCGCTGACCGGGGAAGCAGCCGCGCGCCACGGGAGAGTAACCAAGCGAGGCCGAGAAAAAGAACGATGGCCGGGCCTTGCCCGCCCCAGCCGGCGAGGGACCAAAAGGCGTCTGAGCTTTTGAAGGCCTGCATCAACCACTGAGGGGGATTCGTCGGAACATCCGTCAGGAGCGTGATCTTGTACTGAACCACCCACATCGCGGCCCAAAGCCAGTAATTGATGGCGAAATAGGCCAACCCCGCAAGCTTGACGACCTCGGCCGTGATCCGGCGGTGGGAAGACCCATAGACCTGGGCGAGTCCGACGGTTCCGAAGAGCCCGACCCCGCCGATAACAAGGTAGTTCAGGAAGTAGGGCATGACATGGCGGAGTTTTGATTTCTGGAGGAAATCGCGCTCCCATGTCAGCTTTTGCGCTTCGAGGGCGGCGCTCATGATCGCTTCGAAGATGACCATTCCGAAGAGCAAAAAGGCGAAGGCTACGAGGCAGGTTGCCGCGATGCGCGTTTCCGTCGACTGGTTGTGGGATCCCATCGGCACTCCCTTTCGCAGCGCTATCCTCGAATCGGTGAGCCAATTGTCAGCAGCTCAGTGGCTTCTGGTCAAGCGCAGCCCGAGCAGGCGATGGCGTTGCCTTCGCTCAGCAGAACGCGCATCATGCTCGCTCGCAGCCGTGTTTTCCGCTGCGAGAGGGAGGTCGCAGATGAACGGCAAGCTGGCGATGAGTGGAGGGAGCCCACTGAGGACCAAACCCTGGCCGAAGTGGCCGGTATGGACGGCTGTCGAGGAGCAGGCCGTTGTTGCGGCGATCAGATCCGGTAAGTGGGGAGTTGGTGGTAGCGAGGTTCCCAAGCTCGAACAGCGCTGGGCTGAGTTGCACGAGGCGCGTTATGGTGTCGCCTGCTGTAACGGCACGATCGCGCTGCAGATCGCGCTCGTCGCCGCCGGTATTCAGGCTGGCGACGAGATCATCACGACCCCTTACACCTTCATGGCAACGGCGATGGCCGCTTTAGCTGTGGGTGCTGTGCCGGTATTTGTTGATGTCGAGCCCGGAACACACAATATCGACCCGGAGCTGATCGAGGCCGCGATCACCGAGCACACGCGAGCCATCTACCCGGTCCACATTGGCGGTCGTCCGGTCAACATGGAGCGCATCGCAGAGATCGCGAAGCGCCATGAGTTGGTTGTGGTCGAGGATGCGGCCCAGGCCTGGCTCGCTTCTTGGAATGGCAAACCCGTCGGTGCTTACGGCGATGTCGGGACCTTCTCCTGCCAGTCGAGCAAAAACTTTGCGGCGGGCGAAGGCGGTCTGCTGCTGACCAACGACGAGGCGATCTATCAACGGGCGTGGTCCTTTCACAACTGTGGTCGCAAGCTCGGTGGTCAATGGTATGAGCACGTCCTGCCGGGGTTGAATTACCGTTTGGGCGAGTTCCAGGCGGCGTTGCTCGTCTCTTCGCTTCCGCGCTTCATTGAGGAGCAGAAGCTTCGTCAAGTCGCGTTGAAGGCCCTTGATGAGAAGTTGCAGGGCATTCCCGGTATCCTGACTCCGGATCGGGACGAGCGCGTGACCTCCCACGCTTGCCACATCTACATGGTGCGCCTGGATCGCGAGCTAATCTCCGTCGACAGCAAGCTCTTCGCTTCGGCCGTGCAGGCCGAGGGTTTGCCCGGGCATCCGGGCTATACCGTGCCCCTGTATAAACAGGGCTTCTGGAAGTGGTTTGGTGAGCGTGCCACGGGGCAGGGAGGCCGGTGGAGTGAGGTGTGGCCCCGCTCCTACGACAGCTACGAGCTATCGGTTTGCGAGAGTCTTTGTGCGTCGACCTTGTGGATCAAGCAGGATGTATTGCTCTCGGGTCCCGACGAGATGGGCGACGTGGCTGCGATCATCGCCAAGGTGGCTGAGGCGGCCCGCAAAGGCGAGCTCGTGGGCTGAGAGGACGCCTCGCCAGAACTCGTGATGACGATCGTCTCGTCGAGCAGACGGTATGCCCGCTCGACGAGAGATCCTCCTCCACAGCTCGTGCTAGAAGTTGATGCTGATGCCGACGATGAAACCGTCGGGCTTGATCGACGAGCCCGGCCCTGCGGCCTTAGCCTCTTCCGGCGTCATATCGAAATCCACGTTGCTTTGGCGGTATCCCGCTCGGATGTTGAAGAAGGGGAATGGCTTAATGGACACGCCGACCTCGAGCTCCCAACCATTCAGGTTTTCGCCGGAGGTCTTGCCGCCCCCTTTGAGATCATCCATGCCGAAGTAGTAGGCACCTTCGCCGTAGAAGTTGACGATTCTGGCCAAACCGACGTGGGTTTCAGCCGAAAGGCGCCAGCCGGAGGAGTCGATGCTTCCCTCGTTGGTGTCAACGTCGATCGACTGGTAGCCCATGCCGAGCGCGAGGAAGTTGTTCTCCGAAAAGCGCACCACTTTGTAGCGAAAGTCAAGGCTGGTGTAGTCAATCTGCTGCGGCCCCTCAACGATGTCGTCTGACAGGTCTGTTTTATAGACGGCGGCTTTGGCTCCCCACTTCTTAACCCAAATCTGGGCCCATAAGCTGATGTCGTCAGAACTGACAGTGGTGGTTTCGCCTGCCGCGACCTTGGTGTCGCTCAGCCAATAGGAGGCGCCCGCCTCCACGTCGACAGGGCCGAGGGCGAAGACCGGTGTCGCAAGTGCGATGAGCAGCACGATAAAAACGAAAATGGTTGTCTTCCGCATGTCTCCTCCATGAGCGGACATCGCCGCTGTCCATTGCGGGTTGAGTACCCGGTAAAACTCGGTCGGTTAGCCTCCTGTTTCAAGGCTGATTTGTATGCAAATCCATCCAAATGCAAGTTTGGAGTCAGGTGGAAGTGAATTCCTCACACAGGAGCTCGGCGAAAAGTTGCGCACCGCGGCCGAGGGGACGGTCGGCCCTGTGTACAAGGTGGGGGGAGAACACGTGCCGGCTTCCCTCCACGAAGTCGACGATCGCCAGCTCGCCCCGGTGGAGCAGGGCGTCGACGAGGTGGCGGGGCATCCAACCGAAGCCGATGCCTCTCAGAAGGCCCTCGAGCTTGGAGCGGAAGTCGGAGACGAAGAAAACCTGGGGACCCCCGAAATGGAGATGGTGCGCACGGGGCTGGCTCATGGGGGCGGAGTCTTCG
>CAYSMT010000366.1:0-3811 GCA_964432135.1 uncultured Acidobacteriota bacterium | reverse complement strand
CCGATCCCGAGGATCCCACACAGATCGCCTGGTGCCCGATGCACGAGGAGCCGCTGCACCTCATCCCAGAGCGCTTGCGCGAGGGCTTACTGACCAAGCTCAACGCCGACCGCGACGCTGACGATCGCCAGGTACGCATCGAAGGCGACCTCTGCCCATTCTGCCGCCAGCAATTCAGCGAGCTGCTCGAGCAAGCCGAGGGCGATCTGGGCAAGGTGCTCGAACGCGTGCGCGTGCGCCGAATGATCCTCTCCGAGAAAGACCGCGTCGGTATCGGCACCTTCCAGCCCAAAGACGAAAAAAACCAGGACTCAACTGAGCTGACCGGAGACATCAATTACCGCAAGATCGCTGAGTACGGCTCCGATTCCGATCCGCGGGCCTTCAACTTCGATGGTGAGTTCAACATCGCCAACCGCGGGCTGATCGAGTTCATCGAGGTGCTCAAGCTCGACGTCGCCTTCCTCTACGACCTGCTGGGGGCCTCTCAGGAGCACAAGATCAAACCGAAGAAGTTTCCCCAGACCGACATCGATGAAGTCATCATCGGGCACACGAATGAGCCGGAGTATCGCAAGCTGCAAAACAACGAGTACATGGAGGCGCTGCGGGACCGAACGGTCAAGGTCGACGTACCCTACATCACGAAGCTGCGTGAAGAGATCAAGATCTACAGCAAGGATTTCAACAACGAGCGGATCAAGGTGCATATCGCGCCGCACACCGTCGAGATGGCAGCGATGTGGGCCGTGCTCACACGCCTGGAAGAGCCCAAAAAACACAACCTAACACTGATGCAGAAGCTTAAGCTCTACAATGGCAAGACTCTGCCTGGCTACACCGAAGACAACGTCAAGGAGCTGCGCAAGAGCTCCCAGCGCGAGGGGCTTGACGGCATCTCGCCACGCTACGTTCAGGACAAGATCTCGAACGCCCTCGTCGACGAGAACGCGACGCACATCAATCCCTTCATGGTGCTGCGCGAGCTCGAGGCCGGGCTCAAACATCACTCGCTGATCTCAGGCGACGAGCAGCGAACGCACTTCAAAGAGCTGCTCTCCGAGGTGCGCAAGGAGTACGAAGACATCGTCAAGAACGAGGTTCAGCGCGCCATTGCCGCCGATGAGGGCGCCATCTCGCGCCTGTGCAGCAACTACCTCGACAACGTCAAGGCCTACACCCAGAAAGAAAAGGTGCGCAACGCCTACACCGGCCAGGACGAAGCGCCGGACGAGCGCCTGATGCGTTCGATCGAAGAGAAGATCGATATTCCGGAGAACCGCAAGGACGACTTCCGTCGTGAGATCATGAACTATATCGGCGCGCTGGCAGTCGACGAGAAGAAGTTCGACTACCGCTCGAATGAGCGCTTGCACAAAGCGCTCGAGCTCAAGCTCTTCGAAGACCAAAAAGACACGATCAAGCTCACTTCCCTCGTGACCTCGGTCGTCGATCAGGAGACGCAGGAGAAGATCGACATCGTCAAGACGCGACTGATCAAAGATTACGGCTACAGTGACGAGAGCGCGACCGATGTGCTGCACTTCGTCGCGAGCATCTTCGCCCGCGGGGACGCCAAGGAAAGCTGATCGCCGTGTCGCTAAGAATCGATTCTGACGTCGGCCGCTTCCGCCAGATCATCCGCGGCAAGGTCCGCGACGAGCTCAAGCGCTTCATGTCCCGCGGGGAGATGCTCGGACGCAAGGGAAAGAATATCGTATCGATCCCCCTACCTCGCATCGAGACTCCCCACTTTGTCCACTCTCCCGGGGGCCAACCTCATGCTGGCCAGGGTGAGGGCGAGGTCGGTGATGCGCTCGGACCCGGAGGACAGCAGGGCGACGGCACGGGGCCGGCAGGCAACCTTCCTGGCCAGCACATCCTCGAGGTCGAGATGACCATCGAGGAACTCGCCGAGCTACTCGGCGAGGAGCTGGGCCTACCTCGCATCGAGCCCAAGGGCCGTAAGACTATCGAGACCTGGCATGGCCGCTACACAGGCATCTCTCAAGCCGGTCCAGAGTCGCTCCGACATTTCAAACGCACCTTCCGACAAGCGCTGCGCCGGCAAATCGCCTCGGGGACCTATAACCCCGAACGCCCGATCATCATCCCCATCCGTGAAGACAAGCGTTATCGGAGCTTCCAGCGCATCCCGGAAGCACGAGCCAACGCCGTTATCTTCTACGTGATGGATGTTTCAGGCTCGATGGGAGATGAGCAGAAAGAGATCGTGCGTGTGGCCTCCTTCTGGATCGACACCTGGCTCTCGAGCCAGTACAAGGGCCTCGAGACGGTCTTCATCATTCATGACGCTCAAGCCCGCGAGGTCGACCGGGACACCTTCTTTCGGACGCGAGAGAGCGGCGGAACGGTAATCTCCAGCGCCTACAACACTTGCCAGAAAATCGTCGAAGAACGCTATCCACCATCAGACTGGAACCTCTACCTCTTCCAGTTCTCGGACGGAGACAACTGGTCTCAAGGCGACACCAAGAAGTGCCTCGATCTGCTCGAACAGACCCTGCTTCCCGAGTTGAATCTTTTCGCCTATGGCCAAGTCGAGAGCCCTTACGGCTCCGGGCAGTTCCTCCGCGATCTCGAGGGTCCTTTCGGGGGAGATGAGCGCGTCGTGCTCTCGGTGATCCAAAACAAGGAGGGCATTCCCGACGCGATCCAGTCCTTCCTGAAGACGGGGAGGTAGCGCATGACTCTGCCGAGAGAGCTCGCCGAGCTACAAGTGAGGGTCGAGGCAGTCGCGCATCGCTACGGATTGGATACCTTTCCCGTGCTTTTCGAAATGGTCGACTACGCACAGATGAACCAACTCGCCGCCTACACCGGCTTTCCCATGCGCTATCCCCATTGGCGCTGGGGCATGGAGTTCGACCAGCTCGACAAGTCCTACGCCTACGGCTTGCACAAGATCTACGAGATGGTGATCAACCACGATCCCACCTATGCCTACCTGCTCGAGGGCAACTCTTTCCTCGATCACAAGCTCGTGATGGCTCACGTTTACGGCCACGCTGACTTCTTCAAGAATAACACCTACTTCTCGCATACCAACCGGAAGATGATCGACGTGATGGCCAACCACGCGACCCGCGTGCGACGCTACAATGACCGCCTCGGCCGCGATCGGGTCGAAAGCTTCTTCGACGCCTGCCTATCGATCGAAGACCTGATTGACCCTCAAGCCGCCTTCCGCGACTACTACGGTCTCGATGAGCCCTACGAAGACCCCGAAGGAGACGCGCCAACGGTCACCCGGCTCAAGGCCAAGGGCTACATGGAGAGCTTCATCAATCCACCGGAGTATCTCGAACGCCAACGCCTACGCCTCGACGAAGAGCGGCACCAGCAGCAGCGCTTCCCGCCCAGCCCCGTGCGCGATCTGCTCGGCTTTCTGCTGATGCATGCCCCGCTCGACTCCTGGGAAATGGACGTGCTCGCCATCGTACGCAAGGAGTCTTACTACTTCCTACCCCAACGCCAGACCAAGATCATGAACGAAGGCTGGGCAAGCTACTGGCACACGACGATGATGACCCGCGATCTGATGGATGACTCTGAGGTCATCGACTTTGCCGACCATCACTCAGGAACGACAGCCGTCCAACCTGGGCGGCTCAATCCCTACAAGCTCGGCCTCGAATTGATGCGCGATATCGAGTGGCGCTGGAACACGGGGCGCTTCGGCCGCGAGTGGGACGAGTGCGATGACCTCCAGGAACGCTCTCATTGGCATCGCGAAACAGGACTCGGGCGGCAGAAGATCTTCGAGATCCGGCGCATTCACTCGGATCTG
>CAYSMT010000365.1:0-3814 GCA_964432135.1 uncultured Acidobacteriota bacterium | reverse complement strand
CGTGAGTGAGCTTGCCAGAACTGTAGAACACTTGATCGACGAGCCCGGTGCCGCTCGTATTAACGTAATAGACGAGCGCCAGCCCGGTGGCGGCGTAGTCAGGTGAGAAGGCTACGTCGAGTAGCCCCGCGTCACATCCGGTGTTCACGCTCAAAGATAGGCTCGCATCCTGCTTGCCGTTGACAAAAACCTTGATCGTGCCGCCCTTCTCGAGCAGCCAGAGTTCACCGGTAGGTGATTGGGCGATATCGCCCAGGGCGGCCGTGCTGTCGAGAACCTTCTCGATCTTCAGGCCATAGGGTAGGACATCTGCGAGTGTTTGCGGAGCGGCAGTCAGCAGGACCAGAGCGGCAAGACCGCACGCTCCCCACAGTCCAACGCGAAGACGGCGCATGGGTTCTCCTCCTCTGAAGACGGTTGCGTCCCTTGGGGGACGAAGGGGGGCATACAACTGCGTTGCGACGATATTACGGCGAGAGGCGAATCCGTGCTTAGTTTTTTGTGAAAATTAACCCCGAGTCAGTCATCGGCCGGACGCGAACGGCGCGTATCGCTTCGGGAGGATCAAGACCTTCGCTTTGTGATCGTTGGATTCGCGCTCCGGCCTATTTATTCGGCAGATACCGGAGCGCCCGCAGGGCTCGGCTGCGTGTGGACGGGAAGCTGGATCAGTAAAAACCGAGCTCGAGCTGCGCTGCCTCCGACATTCTCTCAGGCGTCCAAGGCGGATCCCAGGTCAACGCGAACTTCACCTCGCGGACGCCATCTTGGGCACAGATCGTACCTTCGACTTCGGCTGGAAGCGTGCCCGCGACCGGACAAGCAGGTGAGGTTAGGGTCATCTCGATCTCGACGCGACCTTCGTCGTCGACCTCGAGGCGGTAGATCAGGCCGATGTCATAAATATTAACAGGAATTTCCGGATCGTAGATGTTTTTGAGCACTGCAACCAGGTGTTCTCGAAGGGTGTTGCTTGCGGTGCCTGGTATCATTGGATTGTTCCCGAAGGATGTATTCTTCACTATCACAGCTCCGTGCTCGCGGTCGTCCGGCCGCCATTGAAGGCGGCTTCGACCGTGCGCCAGGCAAGGGTTGCGCATTTGACACGCATTGGGAACTCGCGCACTCCGGCGAGAGCGATAAGCTTGCCCATCTTCTGACTCGTGCCGGCTTCGGCCTCTCCCGTAAGAAGTCTGAGAAAACCCTTGAGCTTGGTGTGGGCCGCCTCGACAGATAGGCCCTGAAGGGCCTCGGTCATCAGGGACGCCGAGGCCGTGAAGATCGCGCATCCCGAGCCCTCGAAGCTCAGATCGGTGATGCGATCGTCGGAGATCTCGAGATAAATTGTCAGCTTATCGCCGCATAGAGGATTAGCACCTTCCGCCGTGACGCAGTTGGCGTGGCCGCAGCCTTCGATTCGGTGAAAGTTCCTGGGATGTCGACTGTGATCGATGATCAGTTCCTGGTAGAGTTCGTCGAGTTCGTTCATCGAGTGAAGATCCTCTGGGCCGCGACGATTCCCTCCGCAAGAGCGTCGAGGTCTGTCAGCGTGTTGTAAACGCCGATCGAAGCCCGGGTCGTCGCTGCCACAGCGAAGCGCTCCATCAGCGGTTGTGCGCAGTGATGGCCCGCCCGAACGGCGATGCCTCGGCGATCGAGCACCGTCGCGAGATCGTGGGGATGCACGTCCATCACGAAGGAGAGCACAGCGACCTTTTCCTGGGCCGTACCGATCAGACGCAGACCGGGGATCTCGAGCAGACGTTGCGTACCGTAGGCCATGAGCTCCCTGTCATGCGCTGTGATCGCGTCGAAACCGATCTTTTCGACGAAATCGATGGCCGCTGCGAGCCCGACCGCGCCCGCGATGTGAGGTGTTCCGGCTTCGAAGCGTGCCGGGGCAGGTGCGAAGCTCGTCTTTTCGAAGCTCACGCTCCGGATCATATCTCCCCCGCCCTGGTAGGGTGGCAGTTCCGCGAGCAGCGCGGCTTTACCGTAAAGTGCCCCAATGCCCGTCGGGCCATAAAGCTTGTGCCCGGAAAAAAGGTAAAAGTCGCAGTCGAGTTTCTGGACGTCGACCGGCAGGTGAGGAGTGGCCTGCGCTCCGTCGACGAGGAAGAGCGCACCCTGCGTGTGCGCGAGGCGTATCATTTTCGGGAGTGGGTTGACCGTTCCCAGAGCGTTGGAGACATGTGTCGCGGAAACGAGCTTTGTGCGTGGGCCGAGCAGCGCGGCAAAAGCACCAAGTTCGAGCTCGCCGGCATCGTTGATGGGCGCCACCTTGATCTTGGCTCCCGTCTGCTCGGCGATGAGTTGCCAGGGCACGATGTTGGCATGGTGCTCCATCTGTGTGAGCAGGATCTCGTCGTTTTTCTCAAGGAGCTGGCGTCCGAGGGTGCTCGCGAGCAGGTTAAAGCCCTCGGTTACTCCACGCACGAAGACGATCTCGTCAGGGCTTGCAGCACCGAGGAAGCGCTGCACACGAGCCCTCGCCGCCTCGTAGGCTTCAGTTGCTCGGGCGCTGAGTCCATAAACCCCGCGATGGATGTTGGCGTAGTCCTCCCGGTAGAAGCGCTTGAGGGTTTCGAGTACGACGCGGGGTTTTTGCGCACTGGCGGCGCTGTCGAGGTAGATCAAGCGCGAGCCTTCGGGCGAGTGCTCGAAGATCGGAAACTCAGCGCGCATCGATGGATTCACGCCGCCTCTCCAATCGCTTGTCCACCAGGAAGGAGTGTGAGCAGCTCGGTGGCAAGTCGCTCGCGTAAAGGCGCGAAGGGAAGCATTTCGAGTACTTCGCTTGCGAAAGCGTAGACAAGGAAGGCTCGGGCTATTTCGGGCGCAAAGCCTCGTGTGCGTAGGTAGAAGATCTGTTCTTCGTCGAGTTCTCCGGTTGTCGATCCGTGGCAACAGCGGACGTCATCCGCATAGATCTCAAGCCGTGGGATGCTCTTCATGCGCGCTCCATTGGAGAGTAGCAAGTTGCGATTCGTTTGTTGGGCGCGTGCTTGCTGGGCATTCCGCTCGACCCGGATCAGGCCGTCGAAAGACATCTCAGCATAGTCGCCGGCAATCGCCTTGTAGAGCTCGATTGTTTCGCAGGCGGGCTGGTTGTGTACTACGCGCGTCCGGGCACTCATTCGTTGTCGTCTACGGGCGAGGCTAAGGCCAAGCAACTCGCAGCATGCTCCCGCGCCGTTGAGGGTGGCAACGATCTCGCGTCGGGTCTCTTCTCCGCTGAGGTTGATCTCATGGGAGAGATAGTGGCTGTTCGCCTCTTGTGAGACGAAACTCGTGCTTTCAAGCGTACCGCAATGACCTCTCTGCCGGACCTTGAGATGCACGACGCGCGCTCGTTCGCCGAGCCGAAGCCGGCAGCGCGCGCTGCTTGCTTGTACGACGCCTTCGAGACTGTGATGGCTTTCGATGAACGTCACGTGGCTTTCCGGCGACGCGATACACTCGTGCTCAAGCATCAGCCGCTGTTCGGGAAGACCATGACGTGTCGCGATCTGCGCGACATGCACGGGCCGATCGAGCTCGACGCCACGATCGAGGCGGAGAACGATGCCCATCGCCTCGTCCTCGGCGGGCGCTTCGCGCAGTGTCAGGCTCGCTCCGGGAGCGAGTTCCTCCGGCCATTGTGAGACGAAATCACCATCCGCGAAGACGAGATTGATCGCACCCGGGAGGAGAAAGGGCTCATAGCGATTGTTCACGACGCGTTCTCCAGCGTTCCACTGTTCTCGATCCAAGCGTAGCCTCTCTTCTCCAACTCGAGGGCGAGTTCTTTCCCCCCCGAGCGCACGATCCGTCC
>CAYSMT010000364.1:0-3833 GCA_964432135.1 uncultured Acidobacteriota bacterium | reverse complement strand
CCGGGAGGAGATCTGGCTCGAAGAGCTCGTCCAGAGTGTTGCGCAGGAGCTGCGAGCTGCGGGCCACGCTCTGACCGTCGAGTTGGATTTTGCGCCGGACTCCATGCGCGTACGGGTCGATCCCGATCAATTTCACCGCGTCTTCAGCAACCTTCTGCGCAATGCGAGCGAGGCTGCGTCAGGGCAGGTGACCGTAGGTATTCGCGGCGTCATCGCGTCGTCGGGCCAGTTGCTTCTCTGCGTTGAGGATGATGGGCCGGGGCTGACAGAAGAGGTCCTCGACCAGCTTTTCGTGCCTTTCTACACCTCGGGAAAGCCGGGTGGGACAGGGCTTGGGCTTGCGCTCGTCGAGCGAGTCGTCGCGGCACACGGAGGTCAAATCCGCGCCCGCGCGCGTCCGGGCCGTGGTGCGGCGTTTATCATCACGGTGCCTTTGAGCGCTCAAGGCGAAGGGGAAGCCACGGAATGAGCCAGTCCTTCGACATACTCGTTGTGGACGACGAGGCCAATATGCGCCGCGTGCTCTGCGCCCTTGTGCGTCAGCAGGGGCATCGTCCGATCGCTTGTTCTTCAGCGGAGGAAGCTCTTGCATGCCTCGCCGAGGAGGACCCCGCGATCGTCCTGAGCGATCTCAAGATGGGAGGCATGGATGGGCTCGAACTGATGGATCGCCTCAAGCAGAGCCATCCGGAGCTTCCCGTCGTCATGATCACGGCCTTCGGTAGCATCGACATCGCCGTCGGGGCGATGAAACGCGGCGCTTTCGACTTCGTGACCAAACCCTTCGACCGCGAGCGGGTCCTCGCGGTGATGGCCAAGGCGCTGGCGCAGTCCGAGGCGTCGCGGCGTGACTTCCAGGGGCCGCTAGTGGCGGGTGAGCGCTGCGGAATCCTAGGCCGCAGCTCTGCGATCGAAGAGCTCAGGCAGCTGATCGAACGGGCCGCGCCGAGCGATGCAACGATTCTCGTAACCGGGGAGACCGGAACGGGAAAGGAACTCGTCGCGGAGGCCGTTCACCGGCTTTCGAAACGCTCCGAGGGCCCCCTCGTGAAGATTAACTGCGGCGCATTGCCCGAAAGTCTCGTCGAGTCCGAGCTATTCGGTCACGCCAAGGGCGCCTTCACCGGGGCCGCGGAGGATCGGCCGGGACGCTGCGAACTCGCTGATGGGGGCACGCTCTTCCTCGATGAGATCGGTGAGCTCACGCCGGCCGCTCAGGTCAAGCTGCTTCGGGTGTTGCAAGATGGAACGATCGATCCCGTGGGTGGCCGGGCAGAGCGAGTTATCGATGCCCGGGTCGTCGCGGCGACAAACGTCGAGCTCGAGCGGGCCGTTTCTGAAGGGCGCTTCCGGCAGGACCTCTACTTTCGGCTGCGAGTCATCGAGATTCGTGTCCCACCATTGCGAGAGCGAAGGGATGACATCCCCCTGCTGCTCGACTTCTTCTTGAGCAAGTACGCCAAGCGCCTCGGCTGCTCTCGTCCGATCCTCGGCGAGGGGGTCGAGGAGTACCTCGTTACCCGCTCCTTCGCCGGCAACGTGCGTGAGCTCGAGAACCTCGTGGAGCGAGCCCTTGTGCTCGGAAATGCCGACCAGCTTCGCCCCGAGGACTTCGGTCGGAGCGTGGTGGCTGACGGGGGAGGGAGGGCTGCGGAGGGGCTCGATCTCAAGCAGGCTGCCCGTCTCGCCGCAGCTCAGACGGAGCGCCGATTGATTCGCAAGGCCCTCGCGGAGACGGAGGGCAATGTCACACGGGCGGCGGAGACGCTCGGTTTGTCTCGCCGCGGCCTGCAGATGAAGATCAAGGAGCTCGGTCTGCGTTCCGGTTGAGGAATAGGCGAGACGGCAGCTTTCCCGGAAAAGCAATCGCCTGTCCCGCCCGCGGTGGATTGTCTTCCCGCGGCCGGGAACATAAATGTAAGCAGGGGAGGGTCTCGACCGCCGAGAACGAGAGGCGGAAGGCTGCGTGTGGTGAAGGCGAGCGAGGATCTTCGAGATAGCACGCAAGGCGCGAGCCGGGTTCGGCGCTACGCCATCTGGGCTCAGGGGGCCTGGACCGTCGTCTGCGTGTTGTCGCTGGCCTGGGTCGTGAGGCTCCTTGTCGCGCTCGGTGAGACCCGCATCGGGCTGGCTCGCGCGATGATCTGGACCGCCCTGCCGCAGCTCGTGATTTGGTGCGTTGGTCTGATCGTGATCTGCCGCTCCTGCCGGCGGCTGGCGGGGCTCGTCGAGGCGCAGTGCGGGGCCGAGGAGGCCCTGCGGCGCCACGCGTTGAGCTTCCGGAACACCCTCGACAAGGCTCCTGTCCCCATGTTCTTCGCCGACAATCAGGGGGAGATCCTCTACCTCAATCGCAGCGCCGTGGCTCTTTGCGGGCGTAATGAGGCCGAGCTTGTCACTACGAGCCTCAATGACATCCTCGCTGGCGATGCGTTTATCCGGATCAATGAGCTCGCCCAAGAGCACTCGAGCGTGACCGCCCAAGAAGCCTCCTTGTTGCGCGAGGATGGTCAGCAGCTCGACCTGCTCGTCGATACGGTGTCCATCGAGCAACCCGACGGTTCGCCTGCGGTCCTTTGGGCCATGCGCGACATCACGCACGGTCGTCAGGCTCAAGAGGCCCTCAAGCAGACCAAGGACCAGCTCGACTACCTGCTTGGACTGAGCCCCGTCGTGCTCTACTCGCGCAGACCGACGGCCGGGTCCCCGGTGACCTTTGTCTCGCACAATATTTGGTCGCTCATCGGTTGCGGTCCGGAAGAGTTGCTCGATCGTCCGAGTGCTTGGGAACAGCGCCTCCATCCCGAGGATCGGGAGCGGGTGCTGGCCGATCAGGCGAGTCTGCGTTCGCGCCTCGTGCTTTCACACGAGTACCGCGTACGCCACGAAGATGGCTCCTGGCGTTGGATCCGCGACGAGCCCAAGCTCATCTCGACGCCGGGCGGAAAGGCCCTGGAGATCGTTGGCTCCTGGCAAGACATCACCGAGCTTCAGGAGGCCAAGCTCGGCCTTGAAGAGGCGAACCGACGCCTGGTCAAGAGCGTTGCGGAGCTCGAAGAGCGCACGATTCTCGCCCGCCAAATGGCCGAACGCGCCGAGGAAGCCACGCGGGCCAAGAGCGAGTTCCTCGCCAACATGAGCCACGAGATCCGCACGCCCATGAACGGCGTCATCGGCATGACCGGCCTGCTGCTCGATACCGAGCTCGATGCCGAGCAACGGGAGTTCGCCGAGACCGTCAAGCTCAGTGCTGATCTGCTGCTCGGTCTGATCAACGATATTCTCGACTTCTCCAAAATCGAAGCCGGGAAGCTCGAGCTCGAAACGATCGATTTTGATCTTCAGGCGACGGTCGACGATGCTCTCAACCTGCTTCGCCCCCGTGCCGAGCAGAAGAAGCTGACGCTCGAATGCCAGGTCGAGCCCGGCGTTGAGACGCGTCTGCGCGGTGATCCGGGGCGCCTGCGCCAAGTGCTGCTCAACCTCGCTGGGAATGCCATCAAGTTCACCCGTCAGGGGGGTGTGTCGATACGCATCAGTGCCGAGGAGTCCTCGAGAGAAACCCGACGGCTGCGCTTCGAGGTGCGTGACAGCGGGATCGGCATTCCGCCCGATCGCCTCGGTCAACTCTTCCGTTCGTTCTCGCAGGTCGATACTTCGACGACGCGCAAGTTCGGTGGGACTGGGCTTGGCCTCGCGATCTCGAAGCAGCTCGTGCTTCTGATGGATGGCGAGGTGGGCGTTGAAAGCGTAGAGGGTGAGGGGTCGACCTTCTGGTTCACCGCAGCCTTCGCGCGGCAGCCACGAGTCAACGCGTCCGCGCGCGCGCGCGC
>CAYSMT010000363.1:0-3852 GCA_964432135.1 uncultured Acidobacteriota bacterium | reverse complement strand
GATTCTCTCCTCATCGATCGAGACCTGCCTCGTCGCCTTCTGGTTCGCCCACCAAGCGAACGGACGAAGGGGCCGCTGGCTCTGGCGTGGGGCTGCGGCAGCGTCCGCCCTCGCCGTGATGACCAAGGGCCTCATTGGGATCGTCATCCCCGCCGGCGTCGTTACGATCTATCTGCTCACAACCCGACAATGGCGCCTGCTGTCCAGGTTGCCGTGGTTCTCATGCAGTATCGTCTTCCTGGCTATCTCCCTGCCCTGGCATCTTCTCGTAGCCGTACATAACCCGAGCTTCCTCTGGTTCTACTTCGTTCACGAGCACCTGCTGCGCTACGCGACAGATATCGCTGACCGCGCACAACCGGCCTATTTCTTTCCGCTTGTCATACTCGCCGGCATAATGCCTTGGTCGGGACACCTGCTGGCACGGCTTCCCTCTTGGCGCTGCTGTCGCGTCGCCCGTCCCGGAACGGGCGCGTTTCTCTTGTCCTGGTGCGGATTCGTCCTTGTCTTCTTCTCGTTCTCCCACTCGAAGCTCGTCCCATACATCCTACCGGTCCTCCTGCCGCTTTCGATCGTGTTGGCTATTGGTCTCGAACGCAGTTTTGGCAAACACGACAAGCCGACACGCGCACTCCGCGTGGGATCGCTCTTCGGAGCCGCGAGCATGATGACCTTCGTGGCGGCGGTCAGCGTAGCAGCGACGGAACAAATCAACGGGGTTGAGTTCCCGCTCCCCGAAGGCTCATGGCTTCCGCTCTGGCTGGGGCTGGACACTTTCCTCGCGCTCTCTCTCGCCCTTTCTGGCGCCACCTGCTCGCGCGCACGTGTTATGGCGACCCATGCACTGGCGGGGGTGTGCCTGTTCCTTTCTTTCCACGCGATAGCCGGGGCCATCGCGTCAACCAAGATTTCTTCCAAAGCCCTCGCGGCGGACCTGGCCGAGGAGCTCCACGAAGACGACACGCTCTTCGCTTTCGGCTGCTACCCACAAGCCCTTCCCGTGTACCTCGAGCGAACGATCGGCATCGTGGCCTATCGAGGCGAGCTGGCCTTCGGCATCGACGCTCTCGACGAAGCAACCCGCATACGACGCTTTCCGTCCGAGAAACAATTCTCCCAGATCTGGTGCTCTAGCCGGCGCGTTCTCGCGGTCGTTGACTCCAACTCCTACGCCCGCTTCGCCGCGCTCGCGCTCGCTCCGCTCCGCCTCGTCGCTGCACAACACGGCTACCGTGTTTACTGCAACCGTGCGCTTCCAGGATTGACAACCAAGAAGATTCCCAAGATCTGAGCCGAGAAGACCTTGGCGACAGGTCGCCATGTTCCGGCGGAGGATTCGCTGCCGGTAGCCCCTCTAACGAACAAGACGCGTGCTTCCCCGCGGAGCGGGGGTGTGTTGTCTCGAAGCTCGTCGTTGGCGGCGGTCGCGAACGAAAGCAGAGAAGGCAAATCTCCGCGACGCGAGCTCGAACGTTTCGATGAACTGTGACCTACGTCTTCTCACGAGGGCCGACGACGATGATGCGAAAGCTATGGCGCGGGACAATCGCTTGCGGTCTGGTGACCCTCGCTCTCTTCGCGACAGGCATCGCTCAAGGCGATGAAGCGGGCGCAACGCGGTGTCACCGAGGCGCTCGAATCACGCACATCGAAGTACAGCGAGTCAACGTCTTCGATCTTGCGCAAACGACGCGCCGCTCATGGGCCTACCGTCTGCTCAACGCAGTCCACCATCCGATGCTCACGCGAGAGCGGACGGTGCGCTCCCTGCTGATCGTCAAAGAAGGTGAACGCTGCAACGAGGAGCTGATCGAGGAGGCTGAGCGCGAGCTGAGAAAGCTACCATTCCTCCAGGATGCCTGGGTCGAAGTGCTTCCTGGGAACGAGACTGGAGATGAGGTTATCGTCCGCGTTCGCGTTCAGGACGGCTGGTCGACTCGCTTCGGCGCCTCTTACGGCAACGAGGGCGGTGCGAGCCGTTTCAAAGTGCGCGTCGCCGAGATCAATCTCTTCGGAACAGGCACTCGTCTCGAGTGGCTCCATCGTACGAACCAGGACCGTTCGGAGCGGACCCTGCGCCTGACAGATCCCTCGCTCTTCGGAAGCCACTGGCAGGGAGCCATGAGCTACTCGAACAACTCCGATGGCCGGGAGACGGGGCTGCGTGTGACGCGTCCCCAGTGGAGCCTAGCTGAGCGATGGTCGACCGAGCTTAGCTTCCTCGAAGCGCTCGGAGAGGAGAAAGTCTACCGTGGCGCCGAGGTCGCCGAGCGTTGGATCCGAGACTCCACCGCTGCAGAACTATCCTATCTGCGCTCTCCGAAGGGCTACCGCAACACCAGGTTGTTCACCTGGCGCGCGGGACTTGTCATGGATCGACAAAACTGGATCCTTAAGGACCCCGGCACCCAGGTTGTCCATCCGGAGCTGCGCCCCTTCGATCGCGATCTCATGCTCGCCAGCGCCGAGTTGCGCTGGCGACGCGTGGATATCCGGCGCGCCCACTACCTCGACACGGGGCTGCGTGTCGAGGATCTCGACTTAGGGCGAACTCTGGCGATCGGTCTTGCCATCTCGCTGCCGGGGATCTCGCCCGAGAAAGGCGCGAGATTCCACCTGGACTGGCGGCGCGGTTTCTCGGTCGGCGAGGGTGCGTTCTACCGCCTCTTCGCGCGACATGAGATGGAGACCCTGCGAGGCACCTTCGTGAACGTTGTCACCTCACTCGGTGCCGAGTACTACCGCAAGATCACACCGAGCCAAACCTTCGTCGTGAAGCTCTCGGCGGCGCGCGGCGACCAACTCGAAGGCACGCGCCGTTTCCTCCTCGGTGGTGATACCGGCCTGCGGGGCTACCGCTCGCGATCCTTCAGCGGCAGCCGCCAGCTTCTGCTCAACATAGAGCAGCGTTACTTCACACGCTGGAAGCTCGGTCGTTTCCTCGGCGTTGCCTTCGCGCTCTTCGGCGATATGGGCGGGGCGTGGGATGAGGGGGTGCCCCTCTCTGCGGACCTCATCCACGCGGACCTCGGGGTCGGGCTCCGCTTGCTTCTGCTACCCTCGGGGTCGGGTACGACCTTCCATTTAAACCTCGCCTACGCCCTCGACCCCGGCGCCGATCCGGAAGGTCGCCACTGGCGTTTTTCGCTGCTCACCAAGCGTGGCTTCTAACCCGGGTACCTTTGGCCCATCTGTGGTCCCATCGCGCGAGATCGAGAACGCGCTTGCCCGACTCCAGGCGGGTCACTAACTTACGAGTGAAGATGGGAGACCTCTGTATGCCCACGAAACACGCGAGCGCCAGCACCACCGAGATCGTCCGCCTCACGGGCTCCCTTGACGCCTCGGCCACCCAGAAGGTACGCGAGGAGCTCGATGGACTCTGCCAGTCGGACAGGCCAAAGATCATTATTGACCTCGAGAAGGTCCAGTTCATCGACTCGAGTGGGCTTTCTGTTCTTGTCGCTACGCTCAAGAAGGCCCGTAACAAGGGCGGCGACGTCGTACTGATTAACCTCTCTTCTTCGGTGCGTTCGATCATCGAGCTGACTCGTTTGCATCGCATCCTCGAGATCTGCGACTCCGAGCAGGCTGCGCTGGACCGTCTGGCCAGCTGAGCCTTCCCTGAGAAGCGAGGTCGGCCTCGAGCCGAGGCCCTGGGCAAGGGACAACACCATCGAATACACTTCCCGTGGTTCTCCTAGGGGCCAAGATGGAGGAGGCTCGTCAAGGCGAGGCCCTGAGCGCCGCATCATTCGAAAGTACGGGAGAAGATCGTGGACTGCTTGCGTGATTCGAGTCGGTGTGGCCCAAAGGGTTCTTTCCTCGGGCTAACGGTCGTCCTGTGTATCG
>CAYSMT010000362.1:0-3871 GCA_964432135.1 uncultured Acidobacteriota bacterium | reverse complement strand
CGCGCCACGGTGTTGCACAAACTCGCCAAGCCATTGAGTCATCACCCTCGCATCGTTGAAGGCACCGAGAACATCCTGCAGACGCTTACAGTCGGTGATGAAACACTCCAAATCATCTCCGTAAAGTTCTGAAAAATCCTCCATCGCGTAGCGCAACTTCTTCATCAGAATGCGCAGCGCATGAAGCTTGTCCGCAGGAGACGAGCGCTTGATCCGCCCCCCCTTGCGGTAGACCTTGCGTGCGAGACCGAGGATCAGGCTCGGCGCGATCTGCCCTGTGCGAATGCCGTATGGATTCGTGCGACCAGGCCCCTGCTCAAGGAACTCCTCGAAGAGCTCAAAGGCTCGCAGCCGACGAGGCGACTGCATCCATTTGAGCACACGCCGCTGCTCGCGCTGGCGTTCCTCTACGATCAGGGCTTCGAAGGGTTCGAGATCTCCCGCCATGGCCTCCGGAAGGGTCGCGCGCAAATCCTCAAAGCCATCGAGGAAGACATCGAGATCCCGCGCGACACCAAGGGTCTGGCCCGTCTCGCGCATCAACGCCGCCGGTTGATCGAGGGCCCCTGGAGGGAAGGCTCCCGAGAGCAGGCGAAACGCCGCGCGAAGGCGACGTGAGCTGACACGCATGTCGTGGAGCGCCTCGATGTCCTCGGCCAGCCGCGTGCCGGGCTCGTTGGCCTGCAGGCGAGCGAAATGCTTGCGGAAGACTTCAAAAGCAGCCTGCTCATAGGGCATCTCGTCGCGAATTCGAAGGCGTCGGCGCGGCGTGGGCGGCGCCACTTGGCCGATCTCAAGGGCGCGAGCCAGCTTGTTCACCTTTGAGGGTTCGCAACTGAAGGCATCAACGAGACGTTGGGCGAGGGGAGGCCAGGCCTCGGTACCGCCCTCGAGAGCCTCGATCTCGATCTCGCCGAAGCTTCCCTCCCGACCATGCCCGGCACGAGCACGCACGCTATCAATGGCCAGCTCGGCCCTCGCGCCACTCGCCAGATGCCGCAGATCAAAGGCTCGGCGCCAGGTCTCAATCCGTGCGAGCTCCTTGAGGCTGCGTGCGTAGGTCCTAGGCTCGACCTCCCGCCGGATCGGCTCCGGCAGCGCCCGAGCCGCCCGGGGAATCCCCTCTCGAGACCAGGGCCCGTCGATCTCGAGGCGATCGAAGACCGCGCCGTGACGGGCCCCCTCGGTCTTAAAGGTCAGATGGCGGTGCTCGCCCTTCTCCCGAACACGCAGCCCCACACCGCTGCGGCGCAGGTCGAGACGGGAGCTGTCGAGGTAGGTGTCGACCTGCTGCCCCTCTCCAGTCGGAGTGAGCTCGAACCCTTCCTCGCGCACGAGGCGGCATAGACCTTCGACGTCCAGATCTGGACGCGCGAGCAGTTTTATCTCCCACTCCCTACCCATGGAGCCTTTCCGAGTGAGCCCGCACGCTTCGCAGGGCGCTCTCCGTCGGCCGTGCCGAAATCCGCCATGAAGCCGCGGGTGACATACTCTTTCGTTTTTTTCTTGTCGGCCATCCTGACCCATTCGAGGATCCTCGATGATTCTGCCCGCGTGGGCCGCATTTGTCAGGCAGGTCCCCGCGACAAGCCATTTCTATGCGAGAGCCTATCATCGGAGGATGAACCTTTTGGCCCATCTCCTGCTGGCGGATCGGCACGAGTTATCACTTACCGGTTCACTCCTGGAAGATTTCGTCAAAGGCACGATCGAGGGGCGCTTTAACCCGGCGCTTCGCGAAGCCATCCGCATCCACCGTCGGATCGATGCCTTCACCGACGAGCACCCCCTCTTCCGCGACAGTTGCCGGAGAATCGCTCCGCTGCGACGACGTTATGCGCCGGTATTTGTCGATGTCTTCTACGACCACTTGCTCTCGCGGCATTGGGAGAGCTTCGCACGCAGCGAGCGCACACGAGACCGCGAGATCTTCATTGCACACGTCTATCGCGTCATCGATTCCGAGCGCGATCACCTTCCCGAACGCATAGCCCGCTTGATGCGCTATATGATCGATCACGATCTACTTGGCTCCTACGCCCAGATCGAAGGCGTCGACGAAGCGCTGCACCGCCTGTCTCTCCGAGTGCGCCGGCCTCAAGGTTTTGCCGATGCCGCCAGTGACCTCTTGGCGCACTTCGAGCACTTCGAGCAGGACTTCCTGGCCTTCTTCCCCGAGCTCGAGCGCTTCGTCGCCCGTGAGGTAGTGCGCAAACGCACGTAGCCCTAAGCCCGGATGATTCATGACCACGCGAAGCGAGGCGTGCAGATGTCCCCCGCAGCCGAGTGGCTCAGGAAGAGTTCGGGCTAAAGCAAGGGGAGGTGTTCAACCAGCGTTCCGCGCCAAGGCTTACTCGTCCCCTTCGGCGCACCATCGGCAACTCGGATACGGTGGACCGGCAACGATATACCGTGAGCATGTGGAGAAGATCTAACTCAATCGAAGGGGCCAACGGAGATAACAACGCGCTTCCGACGCAGAACACGAAAAGGTGCGGGACACTAACGCGCCGAAGCGAGACGATCGGCAAGGCGCGTTGTCTCTGGTAAGCGGTAACGGCCCAGGCAGGCACGTACGATACGCACAGAGCTCTCGAGGCTGATGCGATGTCCGATCGAGACGTAGATCGGCTTGACGCCCTTGCGAGAGCGCAGGACCGCGCCGATGACCTCGTCTCCGTCGCACAGAGGGGTCCAGGCACCCCGCTCCTCGGGCGGCTCCGTATGAGTTCCTACTAGACGGCTCTTGCCGACCCCGATCGACGGCGTATCGCTGAGCAGCCCGAGATGGCAAGCGATGCCGAAGCGACGCGGATGTGCGAGGCCATGCCCATCGCACAGCAGCAGGTCGGGTGGCTCCGCGAGCATCGCAAGCGCTTCGAGGATCGCAGGTAGCTCACGGAATGAGAGAAGCCCGGGGACGTAGGGGAAACGAGTCGGCTGCCGGGCAATGGCCGTCTCGAGTTCTTCGAGCGAGGGAAAGGCGAGTACGGCGACAGCAGCGCGGGTGACGATACCACCGTGTTCGAAACCCACGTCGACTCCAGCGACGCGTCGAATCTCTCCTAAGCGATCCTCGCGCTCGATGCGCTTGGCGAGTCGAGTTTGAATCGCACGCGCCTCAGCCGGGCTGACCTCCCACTCGTGCAACCTTCTCATGGCGCGGCCCCGTCATTTTCAGCCTCATCAGGGCCCCGCCCGGGGCCGGCCATGCTCGTGCAAGAACCAAGGGAACGCCTGCCGGGCCATGTGGCGACAACAAGGGCCGCGAGGAAGGGCACAACTCTCTCGAGCACGGCGCCCCAATCACTCACGGTCCCCCAGGGCCACAACCGAGAAGCCAGAGCACAACCCTCTCGCCCGACGAAGACGCTGAGCAACCCGTTCTTCGCCAGCGCGCCGACTACGACGAGACTGAGCCCCGTCGCCATGCTGGCGAAGCTCCGGCCGGGAGGCACAGAACCTCGCCACACTGTGACGAGCAACAACGGTCCGAAGGAGGCCCCCAGCGCCGACCAAGCGATGAGCACCGGCGAGAAAATCTCCTGGGAACCAAACAAGGCGACGATAATCGCCAACATTGACAAGCCGAGAACGACGACGCGAGACCAAACCAAGGTGCTCCGCCCGCGGCCGAGGCCGAGGTCCTCGCCAAAGGCTGAAGCCGCGACGAGAAGCTGGCTATCCGCGGTTGACATGATCGCCGAGAGCACAGCAGCAACCATGATGCCCGAGAGAAGGGGGGGGAAAAGCAGCTCCGTCGCAGCGAGGAAGACGACCTCCTTGTCAGCGAGATTCGGTAAGAGGACCCTGCCACACAAACCGAGGACGATCATTCCGGCATAGACGAGCACGGCCCAGGAAATGGACA